>CANJSR010000044.1 GCA_947476855.1 Acetobacteraceae bacterium | reverse complement strand
TAACTCCCTGGGCACGCCCGATCCGATCGCGATGATCCAGGTCGCCTGGTCGAAGCTGGTGCCGCCGCTGGGCATCAACTGGGGCTGGTACAAGGACCCGGAGATGGATGCCTTGTGTGAGGCGATCAGCGTCGCCTTCGACCCGGCCGAACAGACCGCGTTGATCGCCAAGCTGCATGCCCGGATCGTCGACCAGGCGCTGTGGTGCTTTGTGGTCCACGACCTCAATCCGCGCGCGCTGTCGCCGCGGGTCAAAGGCTTCGTGTCGGCGCAAAGCTGGCAGCAGGACCTGACCACCGTGGACCTGGTCTGAGCAGAGGAGACACAGCCATGACCGAGTATGTCTGGGACAAGTTCCTGACCGAGCGTGACAAGGCGGTGTTCGCCGCCGGCGGCTTCGGCGCGCGGGCCGGCTTCGGCAAGCGGCCCGCGCTCGTGGTGATCGACGTCAACTGGCTGTTCTGCGGCGACAAGCCGGAACCGATCCTGGAGAGCATCAAGCGCTGGCGCAGCTCCTGCGGCGAGGAAAGCTGGGTCGCGGTGGAACACATCCGCCAACTCTGCGAGGCCGCCCGCGCCAAGGGGCTGCCAGTGATCTACACGACCAACCGCTACCGCGCCGGCGACAACTGGGACGCGGGAAGCTGGCGCTGGAAGAACAAGCGCCGGGATGAGGACAAGACTCGGTCGGGCACCAATCTCGATCCCAGCGACATCGTGGCCCCGATCGCGCCGGGACCGAAGGACATCGTGATCGACAAGCAGAAGCCGTCGGGCTTCTTCGGCACCAACATGGCGGCCTATCTGACGCTGCTGGGGTGCGACAGTGTCGTGCTGACCGGGACGACGACGTCCGGCTGCGTGCGGGCGACTGCGGTGGATGCGTTCAGCCTGAACTATCGCGTCGCCCTGGCCGAGGAAGGCTGCTTCGACCGCAGCCAGGCGAGCCACGCGCTCAGCCTGTGTGACATGCACGCGAAATACGCGGATGTGGTGAAGACGGCCGAGGTGCTGTCGTTCTTCGCCGGCCTGCCGGACGGGCTGTTCGACCTGCCGGCGGGAACCACGATGGCGCCCACGCGGATGGCGGCGGAATAACCGCTCGCGTTACGGCGTGGCCGACGCCATGCCGTAACGCGGTTCGGCATAACGGGCGAGGCCGGTGTCCCAATCGGCATCGCCCGACACTGGATGTCCGAGTTCCCGCAGCAGATCACCGGCCTCGGCATCGAACCGCCGTATCTCCTCCTCGCTCAGTTCCGCCCGCCAGGCATCGATACGGGATGCCATCGGCGCATGCAGCACATTCCGGTGCAGGGACTTGCGGGCGTCGGCGCTGAAGCCCTCGGTGTCATGGCGTTCCGCCAGACGCTCAGCCGCGTGCCCGGTATAGTCAAGCATTGCGGGATGCCACGGCAGGTCCAGAAAGTGGCACAGCCGGCGGAGTTCGTGCTCGGTCGACAGGACCAGGTCCTCGTAGCGGATTTCCATATAATGCGGCAGCGTCCGGCCGGTCCGCTGCCCCTGCCGCACCGCCCGGACCCAGCCGCGCGCACCCATGGCAGGGTCCGCCGCCCCCCACCCGGCCTTGCGCGCCGACAGGAACTGCGCGCGCCCGTCGCGGATGATGTGGATGAAATGAGCTTCGGGCAGGATGTCCGCGATCGTTGTCATCGCCAGCAGATTACGGGGTGTGCGGTCGCCGTATCGCGGCTTGCGCATGCGTTGCGCGAGCAGCCCATACAGGGCACGGATGGCGTCGGAGAGGTCGAAGGGCCGAACCGTGTCGATTACGCGGCGGACATCCGCCTCGGCGATATGCCAGTCGCGCCAGGCCGGGGCGACCTTGGGGTCGGTCAGAGCCGCGACGAACGCCGCATGCGGATCGGCGGCCGTCGCACAGGCATCGGCGAGGCCGGGGAAGAACCCTGTCTTAGGGGAGATCGCCATGTCCGGATGCGCGCCGAGCATGACGCCGAGAAGCATGGTGCCGGATCGGGGGGAGGCGACGATGAAGGGCATGGGCTGAACCATCGGTTGGCTCCTTCGCTGCCAGCATGGCCGCCGCGCCGATGCTGCCATGATGGGTTCGGTCATTCAAACCGTCATGCGGGGATACAGGCCACGCTCGAAATACAGGCGGTAGCGCTTGTGGATCGCGGCCTCGGCCCGCGGTGTGATGGCGCCGGGATCGAAGCGGTTGGGCGCGACGTTCAGAACCGGCACGGGCGTGTCGGGGACCAACCCGATCGCGTCCAAGGCGGCGCGCAGGTCGGTTTCCATGCATTCCGTGCGGATGAAACGCAGGTTCTCGGGGACGACGCCGCCGACCATGTAGAAATTGCCGAGGTTGCGGTCGAGCGAGGACTCCCGCCGGGTAAACGCTTCAAAGTCTGGCCAGAAAGTACCGAACGTATCGACCACGCGCTTCTGGTTCCGCGACCAGTAGCGAAACAGCGAAACCTCCCGCTCATAGGGATTGCGGACACCCGCGATGACGGCCGGCAGTTGCGGGATATCGACGCCGGTGAACAACTGGACCAGGGGCCGAGCCGCGATCAGGTCCATGTGCTTGTTGCCGACCAGAAGGGTGGCATCCGCGGCACTGGGCGGCAGTCCCTTGGCGTGTTGCCTGACGTGCAGCAGCGGCCTGGGAAGGTTGTCCAGCAGGAAATGCCGAACCGAGGTGCCACCGGTCTTCGGAATGTGAACGAACAGAAGCTGTTTCGACAGAATCATTGCGGGTGAACCCTCGTGAAAGGCCATTGGTCCGGTCGGCCGCAACAAACCAGATTGACCCGCATCATGCCACAACCGCATCGGACGTCGATCGGCATGGCCGAGGTCGCCGGGTTCTTCGACACGCCCGGAAAATGGTGTAGCCATTGGGCCACCGGTCAATACCCAGGAGGAACCGATGTCCGAAGCCGAACTCCCGACGTTCGAGACGATCCTTTACGATGAGCCTCGCCCCGGCGTGGCGCGCGTGACGCTGAACCGTCCGGAAAAGCGCAACGCGCAGAACATGCAGATGACGTACGACCTGAACGCCGCGTTCGACCACGCCGTGCGGCAATCGCACATCAAGATCATCGTCCTGGCGGCCGTGGGCCAGCATTTCAGCTCGGGCCACGACCTGTCCGGCGACGGCGACAAGACGTGGGAGGATTTCCCCGTCGTCGGCACCTGGGCCAATTTCGACCAGCCCGGCGCCGAGGGCCGCTACTCCCGCGAGATGGAAATCTACCTGGAGATCACCGAGCGGTGGCGCAACATCTCCAAGCCGATGATCGCGCAGGTGCAGGGCCGCTGCATGACCGGCGGCCTGATGCTCGCCTGGTGCTCGGATCTGATCATTGCCAGCGACGACGCGCAGTTCATCTGCACATCGGGCAAGATGGGCGGCTCGGGCGTCGAATTCTATGCCTATCCGTGGGAGATCGGGCCGCGGCGCGCCAAGATGTGGCTGCTGACCGGAGAGCTCTCGGTGGCCAAGGCCGAACAGGCCGGCATGGTGAATGAGGTGGTGCCCCGCGCCGATCTGGAGAAATACACCCTCGACCTGGCCGAACGACTGACGGCGCACACGTCCTGGACGCTGAACATGACCAAGGCGCAGGTGAACCACGCGCAGGACGCGCAGGGGCGCCGCACCTCGATGCACTATGCCTTCGTGATGCACCAGCTTGGCCACGCCCACCGGCAGTTGGTCGGCGGCGCGGCGATCGATCCGAACACACTGCCCGAGAATCTCCGCCAGCATTACCTGCGGCGGGAGGAGAAGAAGAAGAAGACGAAGGCCACCTGGTAGGCCGGACCATCACCGCCGGGGGCCCTGCGTGGCCCCCGGATGGATGGGTTGGAACCGAGGATGCGAAGACAGAACCCGGACACCGACGACGACACCCAGCCGATCATGGTGCCCAGAAGCGAGCGGACGCTGGTGCCCGCCTCCGCCGAACGGGGGCGGCGGCTGCGGAAGCATCTGGTGACGGCCTTGCGCGCTCTGCGGGTGATGAAGGCGCCAACGACGCCGACCCCTCCGCCACCGGCCGATCTTGGCGCGTTCGTCGCTCGCGTCACGCAGACCGCCTGCGCCATGTGCAACGGCTGGTGCTGCAAGGGCGGGGGCGATCATGCCTATCTGGATGAGCAGACGCTCGCACGTGTGCGCGCCGAACAGCCGGACCTCGATGCGCGCGCCGTGTTGATGCTGTATGTCAGCCGCCTGCCGCCCGCCGCCTACCAGGGGTCCTGCGTGTTTCATGGCGAGCAGGGCTGCACCCTGCCCCGGTCGCTGCGGTCCGATGTGTGCAACGCCTATTTCTGCGCCGGCCTCGACGCGTTCATCACCGGCGAGGATTTTACGACGCCCGCCGTGGTGCTGGCCGGAGAAGGCGGCCGGATGCGGACGTCGCGCGTGCTGAAGCCGTAGGGCATGATTGGTCTGAGCGTAGACGTCCCAGGCCGTGAATCATGCGATCAAACGTGGACCGTCGGGCTACTTCTGCGACCACTGCCCGGATTCGGACAGGAACCACGTCTTCGCTGGCGCGGACTTCATGATTTCCATTGCGTAGATCTTGCCGATCGCCTCGATCGGCACCTTGTCGGTCGCGGCGCGCTGGGCATAGACCGCTCGGCGTTCGGCGTTCACCTGCTGGACCAGGTTCACGACATCGGCCGAGGCACCATCGCGCGCGGCGGCATAGCCGTCGAAGCGCTCCCCCACCGTTCCCGCCGCGCGGGGCGCGTCCAAAAGGCGGGATTGTGCCTGAGCCGCCGGGAACGGCTGCAACAACAGGATGCCGATCCCCACCGCGACGAGACCGGCCAACCGCCGCCTTGTCGGGTCGGCGCCACGGCGTGCCTGCTCAGAAGATCGGCTTTGATACGACATCGCGTTTTGCCTGCTCTTCGACGCGGAGGCGCACATCGGCGTCGAGCTTGATGTTGAGATTGATCGTGATCGGCTCCTGCGGAAGCCGGACCTCGACGGTCGGCGTGCAGGCTGCCACCAGGGGCAGAAGCAGCAGGGTTGAAACTATTCGGGCATTCACCGTCGCGCACTCCCTGTGGTTCGACGCAACAATGCTTGCGCGGCTTCCATGCTCCTGAGCGCGATATCGACCAGTCGATCGAAGTTGCTCTCCAAACGGATATTGATATGGAAGGGCCGTCCATCAAGGAGGTTGGGGTTTTTACCTTGAAGTTTCAGAAGCACGGTGCCGTCGCCCGCCGCCGCGCCGGCCAGATCGACGGTCAGGGTGTCGTAGTGGAAGTCGGCCAGGGCCTGCAGCACGAGGGTCATGGACTCACCCGCTTCGGTGATCTGCTTCGGCAAGGCGCCGCTGTCGAGGCGGATGACCCCAGGCTCGGTCGCCGCCAGATGGCCGTCGCGAATCACGACGGTGCCGGGGCCGACCGAAAGGGGAATGGTGCCGTCCAGCCGCCCCGCGCCGCCCAGTCCGTCGACGCCGATCAGCTTGAAGAACTCCCCCAGGTCGACCTGGTGCAGCGCGATCGTGGTATCGAGGTTGGGCTTGGCCGGATCGACGACGAAGGGGGAGGTCGTGATGCGGCCGCCGAGGAACTCCATCCGGCTGGACTCGATCCGCAGGGCCGGTTTCGGCAGCAGTTGAAAGGTCAGGGTCGCGCGGATCGCCGGCAGGCCGCCGGCTTCCACCGTGCCGGTGATGACCTGCTTCGGTCGCGTGGCGACGGGCCAGAGGCCGGACAAGGCGATGTCGCTACGAACGCCACTCAGGCGAACACCTTTCGGTTCGTAGACCCCATCGGCGAGCCGCAAAACCAGGGCCGGCGTCAGGACCGCCCCCTCCCAGGACACGGACCCGGACAGCCCCACGGAACCGGACAGCTCAGGCATCGCACCTGCCAGGATCGGAAACAGGTCCCGGGGCCGTGGGCCACCGGCGCGGAAGACGACCGGGCCGGCGGTGATCGTGGACGTCCCCTTGCCGGAGGCCCGGTCATGGTGCCCGGCTGCCTCGAGCCGCAGCGTGCCCGATGGCGGCTGGATGGCACCGGCCAGGGTGAAGTCGATCCTCGGTCCGTCCATCGACGCGTCCGCCGTCAGGTGGACGGGGCTGACGACCATGGGCGTCTCGGTGCTGTTCACGCGGCCCGACGTCAGCGCCGCGGCCAGGCGGCCGTTCTTCCACGCCAGGGTGCCATCCAGCCCCTCCATCTCCCACGCCAGGTCGCTTGGCCGCACCGCCACGTCCGTAAAGCGCAGTCCGATGCCGCCGTCCGCCAGTGACAGCGCGATGGTCGGTGCCTCGATCCGCGTGCGTCCCGCGGTCGGGACGGAGATCTCCGCGCTGAGCGCTGAACCGGTGATGTCCGTCCCCGCCATCGCGAGTTCCGTCGAGACCGTCGCCTCCAGCGGCCCCGTTGGCGTGTTGATCACGATATGCCCCTCGACGATCCGCAGCGCGTCGATCCGCACCTTGTCGAGGAATGACGGCCCGCTTTCGGTCCCGGAGAGAGACATCCCGCCCACCTCCAGCCCGGCCTCCGTCATGCCCAGCGTCACGTTCGGTCTGGTCACCGTCGCCTGGCGCAGGGTTCCGGTGACCAACTGGCGGGGGTCGTAGGACAGGGTCAGCGCCTCCACCCGGACCGCGCCGCCGAACAGGCTGATGTCGCGCGCGTGCAGGCCGCCGAGGTCGATCGCGGCGACCGTCAGGCTGACCGGACCAACCCCGCCACGGTCGAGCAGCCAGGTCGCCGCCCGCCGCGACACATCGATCCGCCAGGTCCAACCAATCGCCGCGAGGGCGACCAGCAGGCCCGCGACCGTCGCCACCGCACCCTTCCACCGCATGCGGACGGTCATCGCAATCGGTCCCTGATCACACTACTTGCTTGCTGAAAGAGAAGCCGAGCGATAGGTCTGTTCATGAGATCAATCATAATCAGTATTCTTGTTGCGGCATGTGTCTTTTCGGGTAGTCTCTTCGGCCTTTTCATGCACCGTATTCTTCGTCCCATCCATCTGACGAAGGAGTCGCAGGACGCCGTCCGATTGGGGGTGGGCATGTTGTCCGTGCTGTCCTCTCTCGTCCTGGGCCTGCTGATCGCCACCGCGAAGACATCATATGATACGTCCGACAACGCCGTGCGGCGTTATGCCGCGGAACTCGCGCTGCTGAACGAGACCCTGCGCGACTACGGCGGGGATGCCGCCGTACCGAAGGACCTTCTCCGCCGCTATACGGTCACATTGCTGAACGACGTCTGGCCCACCGCCGGCGGCCCGCCCCACCTGTCCGATGAGGCGTCCTCCCGCCTGATGGAACAGGTGCGGGAGGCTGTTCGCGCCCTGACGCCGGTGGATGACGGGCAGAAGTGGCTGCGGGACCAGGCGCTGACCATCAATATAGAGTTGCTGCGCCAGAGATGGCTGCTGGTGGCCGAACAGGGGGCGACGGTGTCTCCCATCGTCCTGGTGGTGCTGGTGTCGTGGATCACCGTCATCTTCGCAAGCTTTGGCATGAATGCGCCACGGAACGGATTGGTCATTGCCGCGTTCCTGGTGTGCGGACTGGCGATCGGAGGATCGATCTTCCTGATTTTGGAGATGGATCGGCCGCTGGATGGCGTGATGCAGATATCGAGTTGGCCATTACGGCATGTTCTGCGGGAAATGGACTGGCATTGATGATTGGGGTGACGTTCCGCGTTTCCGAACGAATACCCCTGGTATCGACCTTCAGAGGCCCCATATAGGATCAGTAGTAAGAATATTAAACCCAGGCTGGTGAGTGAAAGTCACTACGCTCTCTGATCTCTTTCAGCCCGCTTCACAAAACGTTTCCGACTACATCCGATCATAACGGACGAAAGGAACGGTTGCGTCGTGCATTCCCATTTCAGAAAGGAACCGACCATGTCATCGATGACAGCGTCCACGCTCGTCCTGGCAAGCCTTGCGCTTGGCCTGAGCGCCTGTGGCTACAGCACCGGAGATCGCGCGGTATCCGGCGGCCTGATGGGCGCCGGTGCCGGCGCCGCGATCGGCGCGGTAACCGGCGGCAGCCCCCTGACTGGCGCATTGATTGGTGGTGGCGTCGGCGCCGTTGGCGGCGCGGTCACCAGCGGCAATGACGTCAACCTCGGCAAGCCTGTCTGGCGCTAAGCCAGGTTCACGCGTTTCCAATCTACAGTGAAGGAAAAAGTCCATGAAGAACCGCTTTGCCATGCCCCTCGCCGCCATTCTCCTGCTGGGCAGCGTCTCTTTCCTCTCGGCCTGCCACACCACCGCCGGCGCCGGCCAGGACCTCTCCGCCGCCGGGGACGCCATGACCTCCAGCGCCAAGAAGAACACGCCGTAACGGCGATCTGATTGCAGGAGATTGAATAAAATGGACAAAGACAGAATCATCGGCGCCGGCAAACAGGCGGTCGGCACCGTCAAGGAAACCGTCGGGCGCCTTGTCGGCGACGCCAAGCTGGAAGCTGACGGCAAGCTGAAGAAGACCGAAGGCAAGGTTCAGAACGCGGTTGGGAGCGTGAAGGACACGCTCCGCGGCGAGTAAGGACGTAACGTCATGCAAACAATCCTGATCGTCGTCCTCGTCCTGCTGCTGATCGGTGTCTTCCCGGGTTGGCAGCACAGCGCCAACTGGGGCTACTTCCCCAGCGGCGGTCTCGGCATTCTTCTGCTGATCGTCATCGTGCTTGTATTGACCGGTCGACTCTGAACCCTGCCCCCATCGGGATAATGCGAGCCATCATCCCGATGGATCAGCCGGCCGCGGACCCGAGTTCATACCGGTCGGGCTGCGGCACCGTTGGCGCATCGCCGCCCACGGTCGTCCTTTGCATCAGGCGCTTGTGGCGGATCGTGTCATAGGCCGTGGCCCGATGCAGGGTCGCGCGATTATCCCACATCACCATGTCCCCATCTCGCCACTTGTGCGAGTAGCAGAATTGCGGCTGGGTCGAGAACTCATTCAGCCACTTGATGAAGGCACGCCCTTCCTCCCGCGGCCAGCCGATGACGTGGGACGCATGCGCCCCGGCATAGATCGCTTTGCGGCCATTCACCGAATTGGTCCGCACCATGACCTGCCAGGCGCCTGGCAGTTCCGCGATCATCTCGGGCGTCATCGACCCGACGGACACCGTATCGCGTGAATAGACCAGGCTGTGTTCCGCAATCAGGCCTTCCAGCTTCTGCTTGATGTCCTCGGGCAGCGCGTCATAGGCGGCGCGCATGCAGGCAAATTCGGTGTTGCCGCCCTCGGGCGGCACGATCCGCGCCGACAGCAGGGAGCACAGCGACGGCACCCCGCGGAATGAGCTGTCGGAATGCCACAGATAATTGCCCTTCTGGTAGATCATCCGCCGATCCTCGGGCGGGATCACGGCCCCGGTCTTGATGTCCAGGTTGGACTGCCGAGCGAAGGGGGTTCCGGTGGCGGGATTGGCCTTGCCGGCGATTTCCAAGGGTCCGAAGCGCTGGCTGAAGGCGATCTGGCGCGCGTCGTCTAGAGTCTGGTTACGGAAAACGAGGACGGAGTATTCCTCGAACACCGCCCGGATTTCGGCGAAGGTGTAGTCGTCCATCGGTTGGCCGGTATCGACGCCGCCGATTTCGGCACAGAACAGGTCGTGCAACGGCTTGATGGTGATGGACATCGGGGCGTTTCCTTATGGCCGGCTGGGGCCACTGTAGGATCACCCGGCGGCGGCCGACAATGCCGCCGGCCCTAGGCGGCGGCGCGGTGGAAGCCACGATGCCCCAGCAGGACTCCCAAGGCCAGCAGGCAGACGCCGCCGAACAGGAAGGCCGGCGTGGCACCCGCGTAGTGCAGCATCAGCCCATAGACGACCGGGCCCGCTGTCTGGCCCAGGAAGAAATGGAAGGCGTGCAGCGCCACGGCCGATCCGCGCGCGTGCGGCGCGACCTCCGTGACCCGGGTCTGGATGGAGTTGTGGATCATGTACATCCCCACACCGAGCAGCAGCCCGGACGCGATGAAGACCCAGGCGACCGGAGCGAAGGCGAACCCGACATAGGACAACAGACACAGTACGCCGCCCAGCAACACCATGCGATCCTGACCGATGCCGCCCAGGACCCGTTTGGCGATAGCCGCGTAGATCAGCCCCCCTGCCCCGAAGGCCGCAACCGCCAACCCGGCCTCGGCCGCCGCGCCGATGCCGCGCTGTTGCAGATCGAGTGCGAGGTAGGGAAACGATCCGAAGACGAAGCCCCCCTCGACCGCGACCGAGATATACAGGACCCGCGCCGCTGGCATCTGAAGCAACTGTCCATACGCACTGATGGCGCGCAGCGGCTTGAACTGGCCCCGCGGTTCCCGCGCAAACCCACGCCCGCCGACCACCAGCGTCAGGAAACCGATTGTCGCGACCCCGCTGGCCGCGAGCATGACACCGCGCCAACCCAGATACGGCTCCAGTAAGCCAGCCAGGCTGCCGCCGGCGATCTGGCCGGTGATCGCGCAGGCGACCAGGCGGGACAGCGCCACCTGCCGCTCCTGCATGGACGCTGAATCACCCACCAGAGCGATGGCCAGGGGCATCAGGCCCCCGGCCGCCAGGCCCGACAGCGCCCGCAGGACCAGCAGCGAATCGAGGTCCGGCGCGGCAGCGCAGGCGATCAGCATCAGCGTCAGCAACCCGACCGCGATCGTCATGACCCGCCGCTTGCCCATCGCGTCTCCGACAGGGCCGAGGATCGGCTGGATCAGCGCGAACGGCAGGGCAAAGGCACTCGCCAACAGTGCCGCGCGCGCGGTCGTTCCACCCAAATCCCGCGCCAGAACGGCCACGAGGGGGTCCGTCAAACGTGTCACCAGCGTGCCGGAAAACACGGCAAGGGCGAGCAAGGCGATCAGTCGCCCGACAGCCGAATCAGCAATCATGGGCGGCTGTGTGGCCGGAAGTGGCGCGCGGGGCAATGGGTGACGGGACCGGGATGGTCAACGCCGCCGGTCACGGTAGGATCGACCCAACGATCAGGGGATACGGCATGGACTTTGAGACACTGGTGCGCACGCGTCGCAGCGTGCGTGGCTACAAGAACGACCCAGTTCCGCGCGCGGTGATCGAGGAAATCATTGAGGTCGCGAAGGGCGCGCCGTCCTCGATGAACACCCAGCCGTGGCATGTCCACGTGCTGACCGGTGAGCCGCTCGAACGGGTCCGGCAACGGAATACCGAAACGATGCTGTCCGGTGCCAAGGCCAATCGCGACATCCACACGCATGGCGAATATGAGGGCGTCCATCGCGCCAGGCAGGTCGCGGTTGCCATCAAGCTGTTCAGCGTCATGGGGATCGAGCGGGGCGACAAGGTAATGCGCCAGGATTGGGTGATGCGGGGGTTTCGGCAATTCGATGCGCCTGTCTCGATCGTTCTGACCTATGACCGCGCGCTCGACCCGGGTGCGACGGTGCATTTCGACCTCGGCGCGCTGTCCTACGGCATCTGCCTGGCCGCCTGGAATCGCGGGCTCGGCACGGTCGTCAACGGCCAGGGGATCACACGATCAGAAATCGTCCGCGAGGAAGCGGGAATCCCCGACGATGAGGTCATCATGACCTGCATCGCCATGGGCTACCCGAACGATGAATTCCCCGCGAACATGGTGAAGGCCGATCGTGAACCCAACAACCACTTCGTGCGGTTCATCGGGTTCAACGACTGACATGCGATGCCGGACCCGCGGCCCGGGTCCGGCTACCCTTCGGCCGGCCGGCTCGCGATCCAGGATGTGACCTGGTCGTAGTAGTGCTCCATGTAGTACTCCGCGATCTCATCGGCCGTGGTCTTCCACACGCCCTCATGGCCCAGGATGTAGCGCAGCGCTTGATCGAGGTACTTTGCCGCGCTCGGGCGACCGATGGTGTGGGGATGCAATGACAGGCACATCACCCGGCCGCTTTCGGCGCCTTCCCGATACAGGACGTCGAACTGATCCTTGATCATCTGGAGGAAGTAGTCGGACTCCCGGTTGATGGCGAGCATGCCCGCGTCGTTCGTCTGGCCGGAATAGGGCACGTAGATGAATTTCTGCCCGCCGCGAACCTTGATCGGCCAGGGCTGGTCATCGATGATCCATGACGTGTGGTACAGGCAACCGGCCTCGGCCATCAGGTCGTCGGTGCGCGCCGTATAGCCCGCGCCGCCGCCGAGCCGTCCCTTCAGGCGCTTGCCAGTCATTTTCTGCAAATGCGTGACGAAATCCTGCCAATAGGCGCGCTCCTGCTCCTCGGTCAGGTCGTAGATCGGGCGGCTATTGTAGAGACCGTGCGCCATATAGTCCCAGTCGGCCGCGATCATCGCATCCTTGATCTCAGGAAAATGATCGAGGATTTCCAGATTGAGGCAGCAGCAGGCACGAATCTTGTGCTTGTTGAGGACATCCAGCATGCGCCAGAAGCCCGCGCGGTTGCCGTAGTCCATGCGTGCGTAGTGCGGAATGTCGGGCTGCGTCGGCCGGTTCTCCGGCATGTACTCGAAGAATTCCATGTTCGGCGCGACCCAGAAGGCCACCCGCGCGTTGTTCGGCCATTTGATGATCGGGCGATCATTGATCGGCGCGTAATCGAACCGATGGGGCGCGAGGCTCATGCCACTTTCTCCGTCTGGAGCTTGAACCAATCGATGATCTCGGTGCCGGTGGCCGCCCAGACGCCCTGATGCGCGCAGATGTGGCCAAGGACCTCATCCAGATGCCGGATTCGCCAGGGTTGACCCATGATCCAGGGATGCAGATGCAGAACCATCATCCGGCCGTTGGTCGCGCCATCGACATAAAGACCGTCGAACCAGTCGCGCCAAAGAAGGTTGACCTCATTGATAGTCCGACGGCCGAGCATATGGATGGTGAGGTCGTCGAGGTGGCTGTGGACGCCTAGGGAATAGAGTTCGCCCGTCGCCGGCGTCATGCGGTAAGGTTGTTCGTCATTGCCCCAGTCGCAGACGTAACGAACCCCCTCGGCGGCGAGGAGGTTCGGGGTGTTCGGGGTCTCCTGGAAGTCCGGGCCGGACCAACCGATCGGACGCTTGCCAGTGGCCTTGGTGACGGCGTCTATGGAGTCACGGATGTATTGGCGTTCCTCTGCCTCGGTCATGCCGATGTGGATGATCTGGCGGCGGGACAATCCGTGCGCGATGAAGTCGGCGTTGCGCTTCTGACCTTCCTTGATCAGGGTCGGATAATTATCGGCAACCGCCTTATCGAGCGCCAGGGTCGGCTTGATTCCGTACTTATCGAGCAGCGCGAGGATGCGGAAAATGCCGACGCGGTTGCCGTATTCGTGGTTGCCATGCCCGCCGACATCGGGCCAGGCAGGTTGGTTGCCGGTCCATAGCCCCACCGGCCCGCCCATCGGCGTGACCGAGACGGGGGTTCCGGCTGGCACCTCCCAGTCCCAATGCTCCAGATTGACGATGACGGCCAAAGCCACGCGTGCATTGCCTGGCCATCGCAACGGCGGGCGGGAGACGATCGGGGACCAGGGGTAGAACGGCTGGTCCATTCCATAACTGCGTGTCGCCGGCATCGCTTTCCTCCGCTTCCTCAGTACTTGGCGAACATATCGCCGATCTCGGCGACATCCGTCGTCCGGGTCAATGCCAAAGCCAGCAGGAGGCGCGCCTTCTGCGGATTGAGGTTGTCCCCCGCGACGACTCCAGTCTCTCGCAAATAGCGCCGCGGCGCCACGCGCCCACTCCCCGCTCGGCTTGTCTGCACGATGACAACGCCGGCCGCCGCGGCGCGCAGCAGAGCTTCGCGTTCGGGCCGCGTCGGGATGCCAGGCGCGAGGCCCGCCGAAACGATACCGCGGGCTCCCTTCGCCACAAAGGCATCGATCGCCGTGCCATCCGCGCCGCCATAGGAATAAACGATATCAACCCGAGGCAATTCCGTCAGTCCGGACACATCGAACTCCGTGCCCGGGGCGTGAACCCGCGCGGGTTTGCGGTAGATCTGGACCCCGTCGCCGTCGACATGGCCGAGCGCACCGAAGTCGGGACTGCGGAAGGTTTGCAGGCGGTAGGTGGAGGTTTTGCTGACCTCCCGCGCTGACTGGATTTCATCGTTCATGCAAACCAGCACGCCCAGACCCCGCGCTGGTTCCGATATTGCTACACGGACGGCACCCACCAGGTTCATGCCGGCATCGCTGCTGAGTGCGCTGGCGGGACGTTGCGCGCCGACCAGCACCACGGTCTTATCGGTCTTCAGCACCAGATTGAGGAAATAGGCGGTCTCCTCCAACGTCGCCGTGCCATGCGTGATGATGAAGCCTGCGATGTCGGGGCGTTCAAGCGCTGTCTTGTCGATCAGATGCGCTAGTTCTAGCCAGTCCTTCGGACCGATGTCCGTGCTGCCGACGCTGCGGTAGGGGATCAGAAGGATATCGGCGAGGGTCTCGATCTCGCTGTATCGGCCTATCGCCTCCGCCACGTCCATCTTGCGACCGAAATCGGGATAGTCGAGCACATCCAGGCTATCGCGCCCGATCGACGAAATGGTTCCGCCTGTGCCGATCGCGGCAACGATGGGTTTGCTTTGGCTCATGGACGTCTTCCTATACAGCGCGTGCCTGAAACTTCTGACGCATCAACTCTCCGGCCAGGACAGGCGGCTGATGCGCCCCGACGCAGCTTGGCAGACACGCGATTTCCGCATCGTAGTTTGGATGCAGGAAATAACCGATCGACAGACGTCGGCTTTCGGCGCGGCGATCGGCCGGCGGATTGACGACGCGATGCAGCGTGGAGACCCAACGACCGTTTGTCCAGCGCTGCATCATGTCGCCGATATTGACGATGAACTGCCCGGGTTGCGCCGTTACGTCGGTCCAGAGCCCATCAGCCGTCTTCACCTGCAACCCGCCTGGTGCGTCGTTGAGCGCGAGGATCGTCAGGCTGCCGAAATCAGTGTGTTCCCCGCAACGGACCTGCCCGGGCCTGGGGTCGCCGATGGGCGCTGGATAGTGGTTGGCGGGTAGAGTGGAGAAATGACGGTCGATCTTGTCATCGAAGAACGTCTCCGGCACATCCAGCGCCACCGCGAAGACTTGCATTAGCGTTCGACCAAGCCCCTCCATCGCGCTGTAGTAGCGGGTCATAGCGGGGCGATAGTCGGACGGCGCCTCGGGCCAGATGTTCGGGCCATACAGAGCGGCGGCGTGAGGCATGCTGGCAAACAACGCGGAACGGTCCGCTAACGGACCGATATAGAATTGCTCTCGCAAGTCAGGCGGGTTGTCATAGCCCAGGGTCTTGGCGAGGTTCTTCGTCTCAATGGCATGATAGCCCCGCGGGGAAGCACCATCGGCCGGTCGCAGGCGATCCTTCTCCGTCTGAGGCAGGTCATAAAACGCCGTGGCCGCGGCAAAGGCGTTGTCGATCAGACCTTGGTCCACGCCATGGCCCGAGATGACAAGGAACCCGATGGTTTCACACGCATCGGCCACCGCGCGGGCAACGGCCGCCTTCCCAGTTCCATCGAACCAAGGACGAAGGTCGATAACCGGAACAACGCCGCTCATGCCGCGCTCACGCCCTGCAGGTCTGCCGCAAGTCGGAGGAGGTTCGGTTCCATCTCAATATGTGCGAGGCGGTCCCAGGCCGCCGATGCATTGCCTGTCAGGGCCATGAACTTCTCTTGCAGGACGTGCGGCGCGAAAGGATTGTCGCTTTCACCCAGAATGATTTCGGCCGTGTGCGTCTCCACGGAGCCATCCGTCAGACGCACCGTCACGACAGCCGGTTGTCTGGCGGGATAGGCTGCAGTCAATCCAGGGTCCTCGGACACAAAAACCCGAGCCGCCAGCGCATGGGCCGCAGGATCAGCGAACGCCGCCGCGCCGTCATCCGTCAACGGCTCCGCACCGCGCGCCATCAGGCTGGCCACCGCAAACGGGATGGAGAACCGCGTGCCAAACGTCGTCCGAACGGTCTGCTGCGCCATCGTCGCAGCCATGAAATAGGTGGCGATATCAATTCGTTCAACCGTGTCCGGTGTCAGGCGCGGCCCGAGGCGAGCAATCAACGCCTCGATCGCGTCCAGCGCACCGTGGACATAACGGGCAGAGGCGAAACGTTTGAAGTAGCTCTTGCGGAGCCACCAGACCTGACCCAGCCCATCCAGCGCCATGATGGGGTCAAAACCATCGCCGTAGATGCCACCGAACACGGATCGTGCGGCATCATCTTCTCCCGTAAACCCCGCATCGCGCAAATCCATCGCGAGGAACCCGGCACGGCTGCTATGCCCTGTGTAGACGTTCCGTACGGTCGCGCCGTCACCAAGCGTCTGACGGCTGGCAACCACCCCCAGACCGGCCGCGATCGCCACAGCCTCGGCCATCTGCTCGGCGCTGTCCCCACGCAGTTTGGAGATCGCAAACGCCGCCGCCATCGGACCGAAAGTCCCGTGCGGATGCACCGCCAGCCGCACCTTCGTCGCACGCCAGATGCGAGACGCCGCTTCGTAGGCAAGGATTGACGCTTCCAACAGCGCTTCCCCGGACTGCCCCGCGGCTTCCGATTCGGCGAAGGCCGCAGGCACAATCTGAATCATCGCGTGGCCGCGCGTGTGGAGGTTGCCCTCGTCCAAATCGTGCCAGGTGCCCGCGGTGCCGTTTACAAAAGCCGCGCTCTCGGCCGGCAAACGAACCTTGGAGCCAAACACGGTGGCCCTCTGCGCACCGTCGCGGGCTTGCTCCAACGCAAGCAGGCGACGGACCGGAGGGGCCGCGTTCCCGGCCACGATGCAGCCTACGCAATCAGCCAACACAAGGCGCCCACGCGCGACGACGTCTGTCGGAATGTCAGACAGACTGGTGCGCGCTACGAACGCGGCGAGTTCCTGCAAAGGTGCTGTCATAGGACTCCGTCAGGCTGCCGCCATGATATGCTGTCGGCACTGCATCAAGGGTTGGATTCGGGTGCCGAATGCTTCCATGCCAACCAGGAAGTCGTCAAATGTGAGCATGATTCCCTTCACGCCTGGCATCGTTGCGACTTCATCCAGCATCGATGCGACCGTCGCGTAGGAACCAACCAGCGTCCCCATATTGAAGTTGATAGGCGAAGGGGAACGTTGGATCGCCGCGGCCATGGAGGTTTCAGACGGTGCCGTATCCTCCGCCGCCTTACCCAGAAGATGGGCCAAGGCTTCCTTGTCCGCGCCTGCGTTGTAAAGCTCCCACTTTGCCACCGCGGCAGCATCGGTTTCATCAGCGATGATCATGTACAGC
>CANJSR010000043.1 GCA_947476855.1 Acetobacteraceae bacterium | reverse complement strand
GGAGAACCACTTGGACGGCTTGAACAGGTCCATCTTCTTTTCGAGCAGCAGGGCGTTCGTGCAGACGATGACGAACTTCTTGCGCGCGATGGCGCCCTCGACGATCTGGTCGATTTCCCTGTGCAGCAGCGGCTCGCCGCCGGCGATGACGACGACGGGGGCGCCGCATTCGTCGATCGCCTCCATGCATTCAGCGACGGACAGGCGCTGGTTCAGGATTTCCGCCGGATAGTCGATCTTGCCGCAGCCGGCGCAGGCCAGGTTGCAGCGGAACAGCGGTTCCAGCATCAGCACCAGCGGGTAGCGCTTGCGGCGCAGAAGGTGCTGCTTGACGACATAGGCGCCGACTCGGATCGCCTGATTGAGGGGTACGGTCATGCGGCGGTCCCTTACGCGTCGGCCAGTTCGGCGGGGAAGCGGAATCGTACGTTCTCCTCGACCCCGTCCAGGGTCGAGACCTCGATTTCGTCAAACCGGCGCAGTCCGTCGAGCACGCCCTGGACAAGTTGCTCGGGCGCCGAGGCGCCGGCGGTGACGCCGACCGAGGTGATCCCCCCGAACCATTCGGCCTTCAGGTCCCCGGCGTCGTCGATCAGGTGGGCGGGCTTGCCCAGTTCCTCCCCGATCTCCCGCAGGCGGTTGGAATTGGAGGAGTTCTTCGATCCGACCACCAGGATCATGTCGACCGCCTGCGCCAGGTCGCGGACGGCCTGCTGGCGGTTCTGGGTCGCGTAGCAGATGTCGCGCACGTCGGGGCCGACGATGGAGGGGAACCGGGCCTTGAGCGCGGCGATGATGTGGCGGGTATCGTCCACCGACAGCGTGGTCTGGGTGATGTAGGCGAGCTTGTCGGGATCGGCGACGACCAGGCCGGGCACGTCGTCCACGGTCTGCACCAGGTGCACCTTGCCCTGGATCTGGCCGATCGTGCCCTCGACCTCGGCGTGGCCGGCGTGGCCGACCAGCACGATCTCGCGGCCCTGGCCGGCATAGCGGCGGCCTTCGTTATGGACCTTGGAGACGAGCGGACAGGTTGCGTCGATCACCGGCAGGTCGCGGGCCTTCGCCTCTTCCTCGACCTGGCGGGCGACGCCATGGGCCGAGAAGACGGTCATCGCGCCGGCCGGCACTTCGTGCAGCTCGTCGACGAACACGGCGCCGCGGGCGCGCAGGCTTTCGACGACGTGGCGGTTGTGCACGATCTCGTGCCGGACATAGACCGGGGCGCCGTATTTCTTCAGCGCACGCTCAACGATTTCGATGGCCCGCTCGACGCCGGCGCAGAACCCGCGAGGCTGAGCGAGGACGACACGAAGCATGCGGTTCTTCTCCGAGGGCTCGGGGGAGGGGTGTCCGTGGATACCGGACTTGTGCGGTCGGGATATGACAGGTTGGGGTCGCCGCCGCAACGCCGCAAGAGGCCCGCGAGAGGCAAGGCAGGATTGCTGCCCCACGGGGAGTGAACGGGGCGCACGGGCGCCACCACATCGCTCCGTGAAAATCCGTGTTCAATCCGTGCAAATCTGTGTCTGCCAACGGGATCGTGCGCCGCACGCGCCTTGGGGCGTGAGCCGAAACGTCACCCGGTCACAGGTCTTCGTCCGGCATCCGCTTCCCAGAAGACACGGATTTCCACGGATTGAACACGGATTTTCACAGAGCACTGTACCAATGCCAGCGTGGGGACGCCCGTAACCTGGGACAGCACCGACCCCCGCGACCCGCACCGCCGACCCGGGGGCTTGGACCGAGGTGACAAATCTGCAACACAGGGGCGCGGTCATCGCGGGATACACTGCGCCGCGTGACCGGCCATGCTATCGCCTGAAAGGTCGTGACATCACGGCGCAAGGCAATGGATGCTGCTGTTCCTGATCCGGGGGGGAATCGGTCGGCGGCGTGACTGACAGGGGATGACGGTGGCAGCGGACGGGATCGCAACAGAGACGGATGAAGACCTGCCCGCGGCCATGGCCCGTGTCGCCAAGGTGGTCGAGGGTGCGCTCGAAACGCTCATTCCCGCGGTGGAAGAAGCCGAGGGCCGGCTGATCGACGCCATGCGCTATGCCGTCCTCGGCGGCGGCAAGCGGCTGCGGGCCTTCCTGGTGATGGAATCGGCTGCTTTGTTCGGCGTCGCCGAAGCCTGCGCCGCCCGGGTCGCCGCCTCGGTCGAAATGCTGCACGCCTATTCGCTCGTCCATGACGACCTGCCCGCCATGGACGATGACGACCTGCGGCGCGGCAAGCCCAGCGCGCATAAGGCATTCGATGAGGCGACCGCCATCCTCGCCGGCGATGCCCTCCAGACCCGCGCGTTTGAGGTTCTCGGTGAACCCGATACCCATTCCGACCCGTCCGCCCGCGCCGAACTCGTGGTCGCCCTGGCGCATGCCGCCGGCGCGCGCGGGATGGCCGGCGGGCAGATGATCGACATGCTGGCCGAGGGCAAGACGCTCGACGGCCCCGCCGTCACGCGCCTCCAGGCCCTGAAAACCGGCCGGCTGATCCAATATAGCGCGGAAGCCGGGGCGATCCTGGGACGCGCCTCGACACACCAGCGCCACCTGCTGGCCGCATACGGGCGGGATATCGGCGCCGCCTTCCAGATCGCCGATGATCTACTGGATATCGAAAGCACCGCCGAGGAAATGGGCAAGACCGCCGGCAAGGACATCGCCCAGGGCAAGGCCACCATGGTTGCCGTGCTGGGCGCCGAACGCGCCCGCGCCCAGGCCGACATGCTGGCCAGGCAGGCGGCCGCCCATCTCGACGCGTTCGGCCCACGCGCCGCCAACCTTCGCGCGCTCGCGGCCTTCGTCGTCGAGCGGCGGAGTTGAGGGGAGAGCACCACGCATGAGTCCGCCGAAAACCCCTCTGCTGGATCGGGTCGTTCATCCGGCCGATCTGCGGAATTTCTCGGTCGAGCAGTTGAAGCAACTCGCGGAGGAGCTGCGGGCCGAAACGGTCGACGCCGTCTCCGTCACCGGCGGGCATCTCGGCGCCTCCCTCGGCGTTGTCGAACTGACCGTCGCGATCCACGCCACCTTCGATACGCCGCGGGACCGGCTGCTGTGGGACGTCGGGCACCAGGCCTACCCGCATAAGATCCTGACCGGGCGGCGCGATCGCATCCGCACGCTCCGCTCCACCGGCGGCCTGTCCGGCTTCACCCGCCGGTCGGAGAGCGAGTACGACCCGTTCGGTGCCGCGCATTCCTCGACCTCGATCTCCGCCGGCCTTGGCATGGCGGTGGCGCGTGACCTGAAGAACGCACGCTACGACGCGGCGTCGGAAGACGAACGCCAACGCGACGGCCTGGTCCGCGACGACCGCAACATCATCGCGGTCATCGGCGATGGCGCCATGAGCGCGGGGATGGCCTATGAGGCGATGAACAACGCGGGTGCCCTGCATTCCCGCCTGATCGTCATCCTCAACGACAACGACATGTCGATCGCGCGCCCGGTCGGCGCCATGAGCGCCTATCTGTCGCGCCTGATGTCCTCGCGCAGCTTCCTGAATTTGCGCGAACTTGGCGCCCGCATGGCCAAGCGTTTCCCCCGCACGATCGAGGTCACCGCGCGTCGCGCCGAGGAATATGCCCGCGGCATGCTGACCGGCGGGACGTTGTTCGAGGAGCTTGGCTTCTACTATGTCGGCCCGATCGACGGCCACAATCTGGACCACCTGCTGCCCGTGCTCCGCAACCTGCGCGAAGCGGATGAGACGGGGCCGATCCTGCTCCATTGCATCACGCAGAAGGGCAAGGGCTACCAGCCGGCCGAGGAAGCCGACGACAAGTACCACGGCGTCTCCAAGTTCAACGTCATCACGGGTGAGCAGGCGAAGTCCCCGCCCGGACCGCCCAGCTACACCAAGGTATTCGCGGATGCGCTGATTGGGGAGGCGGAACGGGATCCGCTGATCGTCGCCGTCAACGCCGCGATGCCTTCGGGCACGGGTCTCGATCGGTTTGGCGCGCGGTTCCCGGATCGCACCTTCGATGTCGGTATCGCCGAACAGCACGCGGTGACCTTCGCGGCCGGCCTCGCGACCGAGGGCATGAAGCCCTTCGCGGTCATCTATTCGACTTTCATGCAGCGCGCCTACGACCAGGTCGTCCATGACGTGGCGATCCAGTCGCTGCCGGTGCGCCTCGCGATGGACCGCGCGGGGCCGGTGGGGGCCGATGGATCGACCCATTTCGGCAGCTTCGACCTGGCTTATCTCGGCTGCCTGCCGAACATGGTCATCATGGCGCCGTCGGACGAAGCGGAACTGATGCACGCCGTCGCCACCGCCACCGCGATCGACGACCGCCCCAGCGCCTTCCGCTATCCGCGCGGGGAGGGGACCGGCGTGATCCTGCCGGCGCGGGGTGAGATCATGCAGATCGGCAAGAGCCGTATCATGCGGGAAGGCAACAACATTGCGATCCTGTCGCTGGGGCCTCGTCTGGCCGATGCGTTGAAGGCGGCGGATGAACTCGCCGCGCGCGGCCTGCCGACGACGGTGGTCGATGCCCGCTTCGCCAAGCCGCTGGACACCGCGCTGATCGAGAAGTTGGCCCGCAACCATGAGGTCCTGATCACGATCGAGGAGGGCTCGGTCGGCGGCTTCGGGTCCCTGGTGCTGCACCATCTGGCCCGTCGGGGTCTGCTGGATCGCGGTCTGAAGATCCGCCCGCTGTGCCTGCCCGATATCTTCATGGAGCATGACAGCCAGGCGAAGCAGCTTGCCTTGGCGGGGCTGACGGCGAAGGACATGGTCGCCGTGGCGCTGGACGCGATCGGGCTGGAAGCGGCCGCGCCCCAGGTGCTGACCGCGGGGTGACAGGCGTGCGCGTGATGAGACGACGGCCCTTGCTGGGCTTGCTCGGCGCGGTGGTGTTTGTGCCGCCCCCGTTCGTGACAACGGCGCGGGCGCAAGGCGCCGGGCCGGTACCGGTGATCACCGGCTTCTACCAGTCGCTGGAGAAGGTGATGCGGGCCGGAGCGACGAGCCCCTTCAAGGCGCGCTATGACATGCTCGCCCCGGCGGTCGACCAGGCCTTCGACCTGGCGACCATCATGGCGGTGTCGGTCGGTACGCGCTGGGCATCGCTGGACGCCGGCGTGCGGGCGGGGTTGTCGGACATGTTCCGCGTCTATTCCATCGCCAGCTACGTCGCCAATTTCGACCATTTCGACGGCGAACGGTTCGAGGTCAGCGGGGAAACCCGGACGATCGGCACCGACCAGGTGCTGCAGACCCGGATCGTGCCGAAGACGGGCACGGGCGGCATCCGGCTCGACTACCTGATGCGGCAGGGAGAACAGGGCTGGCGCGCGGTGGACGTGCTGGCGGATGGCACGATCAGCCGGGTCGCGGTCCAGCGCTCGGACTTCCGCGCGATCCTGGGGCGGGACACGAACACCGCCGCGCTGCTGGACAGCCTGCGCCGCAAGGTCGCCGATCTGTCGGGCGGAGCGATCTCGTAGCGACCGCGACCCTTCCCACGGGGATCGAACCGGGCCACCATCCCCCGCACCAACGCGAGGGGAAACCGCCATGTCCGAAACAACCGACCGCCCAACCCATATCGTCGCCGGCGGTGGCTCGGGTGGCTGCGCGCTGGCGGCCCGCCTGTCGGAAAACCCCGCGAACAAGGTCCTGCTGATCGAGGCCGGTCCCGACTACGGCACCGCCAATATTCCCGATGACCTGACCGACACCTACGCGCATCGGGCGATGACCAACTCCACCTATTTCTGGCCGGCGTTGCAGGTCTCCCGCGGCAGCCACGCGCATATCCCGCCAGCCGGGCGGAAGCCGTATTTCTTCTACCAGGGCCGGGTGATGGGCGGCGGGTCGACCGTCAACGGCCAGGTGGCGCTGCGCGGATCGCCGGGTGATTTCGACGGCTGGGCCGAGGCCGGCGCCAAGGGCTGGGACTGGAACGGCGTGCTGCCCTATTTCCGCAAGCTGGAAACCGACACCGACTACACCGACCAGTTCCACGGCTCCACCGGCCCGATCACGATCCGCCGTATTCCCCGCAACCAGTGGGACGATTTTACCAACGCAGTCGCCCGGTCCTGGGACTCGGCCGGGCATGAACTCGTCCCCGACATGAACGGGGAATTCCAGGAGGGGTATTCGCCGCTGCCAACCTCGAACGACGGCAAGGAACGCCGTTCGACGTCGAACTCGCATCTGTCCGATGAGGTCCGCCGCCGTCCCAATCTGCGCCTGATGCCGGAAACCAAGGTCCGCCGCATCCTGTTCGAGGGCAACCGCGCCATTGGGGTGGAAGTCGTGCGCGCCGGCCAGACAATCCGGATCGAGGGCGACACGACCATCATCAGCGCCGGGGCCTTCCACTCGCCTAAGCTGCTGATGCTGTCGGGCGTCGGGCCGGCCGATCATCTGCGCCAGTTCGGCATCGAGGTCGTGGCCGACCGTCGGGGCGTCGGCGCCAACCTGCAGGACCATCCGCTGATCTCAGTGTCCGCCTATCTGCCGCCGATCGCACGGGAGAAGCATGTGATCCGGCGGAACTACTCGTATCTGCGCTATTCGTCCGAGGTGGAGGGCTGCGAGCCGGCGGACATGATCATGATGGCCGTCTGCCAGTCGATGTGGCACGCGGTGGGGGAGCGGATCGGCACGCTGTCGACCTATATCTCCCTGCCATACTCGCGCGGGACGGTGCGGCTGGGGTCGTCCGACCCGGATGTCCAGCCGGTGATCGACTTCAACTGGCTGGAGGACGAGCGCGACCGCAAGCGCCTGGTGAAAGCGTTCCTCCGCATGGCCGGGATGTTCACGACCGAACCGGTGAAGACCTATGCGCTCGATCCGTTTCCGTCGAGCTTCTCGGAACGGGTGGCGGCGATCAGCAAGCCGACCGGGTTGAACCTGATCCTGACCAATGTGGCCGCCGCGATGCTGGATTCGGCGGCGCCCGTCCGGAAATTCCTGATCGAGAAGATCATCAGCGAGGCACCGAAACTGGAAAAGCTGATGGCCGATCCGAAGGCGACCGAGGAATATGTCTGCTCCGCCGTCCGCAGCGCCTGGCACCCGTCCTGCACCTGCCGGATGGGGGATGCGTCCGATCCGCTGGCGGTGACCGATCCGCGCGCGGCGGTGATCGGGGTGCGGAACCTGCACATCGCCGATGCCTCGATCATGCCCCGGGTGACGCGGACGAACACGAACCTGCCCTCGATCATGATCGGGGAGCGGGTGGCGGACCTGATCCAGGGGCGGGTTTGAGGGGAGCGGGGGTGAGCAGGTCCCCCCGTCGTCATCCCCGGTCTTGTGCCGGGGACCAGCACCAGCACTGTGCCGCGATTGCTCCCCGGCACAAGGCTGGGGATGACGGATGGGGGAGGCCGGGGGGGACGAATCCACCCCTGCGCGCGCCTGCCGTTGCCACAAGCGGGCCATCCACACATGACGGGTGGGCGGGCCAGGGACGATGACCAAACCGCAACCCCGCCCGCTCGAACTGCTCACCCCCGACCAGATGGCCCAGGCCGATGCCGCCGCGCCGGGATTTGGCGTCCCTGGCCCGGTGCTGATGGACGCGGCGGGGCGGGCGGTCGCACGGGCCGTGGTGCAACGGTTCCGACCGTGCCGGACGCTCGTGCTGGCCGGCCCCGGGAACAATGGCGGCGACGGGTATGTGGTCGCGCGGTTGCTTGCCCAATGGGGGTGGCCGGTTACGCTGGCGGCCCTGGCGCCGCCAAGGGCAGGCTCCGACGCCGCGGGGGCCGCCGCACGCTGGACCGGCCCCTCGGCCGCCTTCACGCCGGAGGAAACCGCCCGCGCCGACCTTGTCATCGATGCCGTGTTCGGCGCCGGCCTCGCCCGCGATGTCGGCGGGATCGTGGCGGACACCCTCCGCGCCGCGCGCCGGATCGTCGCCGTCGATGTGCCGAGTGGCCTCGATGCCGCGACGGGCGGGGTGAAGGGGTACGCGCCGCAGGCCGACCTGACGGTGACCTTCTTCCGCCTCAAGCCCGGACACCTGCTGCTGCCCGGCCGCACCCTGTGCGGAGACTGCGTGCTGGCCGATATCGGCATGCCGCTGGCCGTCCTGCCCGCCATCGCGCCCGACACGTTCCTGAATGCCCCCGGCCTCTGGACCCTGCCGGCCCTGCCGACCGAGGCCCATAAATACACCCGCGGCCATGTCACCATCCTGGGCGGGGCGGAGATGACCGGGGCCGCGCGCCTCACGGCCGAGGCCGCGCGTCGGATCGGCGCCGGCCTCGTGACCATCGCCGCGGAGGGGCGGGCGGACATCTACCGCATGGGCGCGCCCGGCGCCCTGGTGACGGAAGCCCCTATCGCGGACCTGCTGGCCGACCCCCGCCGCACGGTCTGGGTCTGCGGCCCGGGCCTGGGGGAGGCCGCCGCGCGCGCCGCCTTGCCGGTGCTGCTGGCCTCGGGTCGCCGGATCGTCGGGGACGCGGATGTGTTCTCGGCCTGCGCCGGCAATCCCGACGGGCTGCGCGGGGCCTCTGTCCTGACCCCGCATGCGGGGGAGTTCGCGCGGGTCTTCGGCGCGCCCACCGACCGTCTCTCCGCCGCGCGGGCAGCGGCCAGGCGGACCGGCGCCGTCGTGCTGCTGAAGGGGCCGGACACGATCATCGCCGCCCCGGACGGGCGGGCGGCGATCAATGACCAGGCCCCGCCCTGGCTGGCGACTGCGGGGGCCGGCGACGTGCTGGCCGGGATGATCGGCGGCCTGCTGGCCCAGGGGATGCCCAACTGGGATGCCGCTTGCGCCGCCGTCTGGCTGCACGGGCGCGCCGCGATGCATGCGGGGAAGGGCATGGTGGTGGAGGACCTGCTCCCCTCCCTGCGAGCCGCCTGGGCCGATGCGACGGATGGCTGACACCCGGACCACGCATGGCGCATCGGGCCGAAATCCTTGCTTCTCCCGCCGCCCGTGCCTACCGTCCGGGCATGCGCCATCTCCTCCCGAGCACGCGAATTAGCACCCCGGCCGCCTGACGGCCGGTTCGTCCCCTGCTGATTCCCGTGTCTGGAGTATGCCGCCATGCTGGCCAACGCCCGCCCGCCTTTCCAAGCCGAACGCGCCGCCTGTTTCGTGCTGGAAGCCGATCCCACCCCCTGCCTTCTGCCGCGCCTGCTGCAACCCTTCGCCCGCCGCGGCCTGATCCCCGATCATGTCAGCGTCCATCGGATGGGTGATCGCATGCGGGTCGAACTCGCGCTGGACACCATCACGGCCGAGGAGATCGGCCTGGTCGAGGGCAATCTGCGCCAGGTGATCGGGGTGCTCAGCCTGAGCCGGCTGGCGCCCGCCCGACAACGCGCGGCTTGACCACGGTCTTTTTCGGCGGCTTGGCAACCGGCGGTGTGGCCTTTTCCGGGAGCTTGCACCAGGCGGCGGCGACGCAGCGCCAGCATTCCGGCTGGCGCGCCTTGCACACGTAGCGCCCGTGCAGGATCAGCCAGTGATGCGAATCGCGCAGCAGTTCGGCCGGGATGCGCTTCAGCAACCCGTCCTCCACCGCGCGAGTCGTCTTGCCCGGCGCGATCCCGGTCCGGTTGCCGATGCGGAAGATGTGGGTATCCACCGCCATCGTGCTTTCGCCGAACGCCACGTTCAGGACCACGTTCGCGGTCTTGCGGCCAACGCCGGGCAGGGCCTCCAGCGCCGCCCGGTCGCGCGGGACCTCGCCGCCATAGGCCTCCAGCAGCCGCTCGGACAGGGCCACGACATTGCGCGCCTTGCCCTGCCACAGCCCGATCGAGCGGATATGCCGCGCCACGCCCTCCACCCCCAGCGCCACCATGGCGGCCGGCGTCGCGGCCTCCCGGTACAGGGTCGCCGTCGCCTTGTTCACCGACACATCCGTCGCCTGCGCGGACAGCACGACGGCGACCAGCAGGGTGAACGGATCGGCGAAGGAGAGTTCCGTTTCCGGGGTGGGGTTGGCGGCGGCCAGGGCCTCGATGAAGCCGCGGGCATCGGCGGCCGACATCGTGGGGGTCTTTCGGGCGCGCTTGCGAACGGGAGCAGGGGGGCTGGACATGGCGCGATCCTGCGGTCCGGTGCCGCAAGCCACAAGAGGCGATGTTTCGGCCGCGACGGGACCATTCCAGGCCGGGGCGATCCGGGTTAGACTGGCGCGATGAAGGGTTCCCACGCGGCGGCTGACGACGCTGCCCTGTTCAACGCGGTGATCACGCTCCATCGAAGCCTGTCGCCCCGGGGCCTGCGCTGGCTGCTGGCCGGGATCACCGTGCTGGTCGCGGTTGTCTCATTCCGGTTTTGGCTGCTGGGCGCCTGGCCCGTCGTCCTGTTCAGCATCGCCGAGGTCGGGTTCGTGGGGATCCTGCTGTGGCTGAACCATCGCTCCGCCCGCGCGGTCGAACTGGTCACCTTGTATGAGAATCATGCCCGCATCATCCGAACCAGCGTCAAGGGCGTGCGGCGAGAGGTCTCCCTGCCCACGGCCTGGCTGACGGTTGAACTGGATGAGGAACCGCACCGGGTGACGAAGCTATGGCTGTGCCAGCGGTCGAGGCGGGTGGAAATTGGGGCGGCGTTGGGGGAGGAGGAGAAGCGCGGCCTGGCCGGGGCCATCGGCCTGGCCCTGGATGCACAGCGCAATCCCCGCTTCAACAATCCCCAGTTGCAAGACTGACAGGCGGCTCAGGCGTCCGCCGGCCCCATCGACTTGATCAGGTCGAACACACGCTTGCGGACCGAGGGATCGGTGATCCGGTAATAGGCGCGCACGAGTTCAAGGGTTTCCCGCCGGTTCAGCGTGTCGTCGCCAAACGGATCGGTGGACTCGGCGGCGCTGGCGCCACGGCGTCCGCCCGGTCCACCGAGGGAGGTGGTCAGGCTGTCGGGCATGTCGTCAAAAAAGAAACTGATCGGGACATCCAGGACCCGGGACAGATCGAACAGGCGGGATGCACCGACGCGATTGACGCCCCGTTCATATTTCTGAACCTGCTGAAAGGTCAGACCCAGGGCCTCTCCCAGCCGTTCCTGTGACATCCCCATGAGCGTCCGCCGGAGGCGGATGCGTGTTCCAACATGAACGTCGATCGGGCTCGGTCTGCTCTCACGTTCAGAACCAACGGCTTGGTCCGGACCAGCCATGCAGTCTGCTCCCTCTCACACGGTCACCGCCAGAGCGGCCCGCCCACGTTGGGGGCCGTTCCAGCAGATTGATGATGGCGTCCGCACCGACGCCGTTAGCAAACTTTTAACGGGACAACCCTGAATTGTCAACTAGAAGGTAACAGCGCGCCCGGCAATCCCGGTATATGAAACAATAGTCACATATTGACACTATTGAAGGTTACGATCGTTAATTTCTGCGACGATAGATCGTGACAAGGCCGCCCAGCATCGCGCTGGTCGCGAGCAAAGCCGGCAGCCATAACCCGAACCGGGAAAAGACTGTCGCGGGAAGGGCGGCGGGAATGGGTACCGACAGCACACCCATCGTATTTAGCTCAAGCCGTCCCAGTTCATGGCCACGCGCGTCGAAGGCCACCGAAATACCGGTGTTTGCAACGCGTACCAATGGTAGTCCCTCCTCGACAGAACGCAAGCGCGAAGACGCGAGGTGTTGCCGAGGCCCGCTTGAGTTGCCAAACCAGGCATCATTCGTAACATTCACCAACCAGGCCGGCCGATCCACTGTGTCTACAACCTGACCAGGGAAGATCGTTTCATAACAGATCAATGGACCGAACGGCGGCAGCCCCGGCACGGCCAGCGTCCGCGCGCCCGGACCCGCGCCAAACCCGCCACCCGGCACGAGCTGAATCCCCAGCGGCAGCCAGTTCGGCTGGTATTCTCCGAATGGAACCAGGTGCCATTTGTCGTAGATCGCCGCGGTCACCCCACCCGCCAGCACCGCGAACAGCGCGTTGCGTGGTCTACCCTCGGCCCCGAAACGCACCGCGCCCACCAGCGCCGGCTGGCCATTGGTCGCGGCCGCGATCATCTCCCGCGCCGCGGTGTCGGTCTCCAGGAGGAAGGGCGACGCGGTCTCCGGCCAGATGGTCACGGTGGCCCGATCGCCGGCCTCCCGCGCCGCGCCCGCCGTCATTTCCAAATAACGCTCAAATATCTGAAACGCCCGCGCCCGGCTCCACTTCTCCCCCTGGGGGATGTTGCCCTGCACCAGGATCGCGGTCACCCCAGGTCCCTCGGGCAAGGGCTGGCTGATCCGGTATGCGCCCAGCCCGGCCCAGATCCCCATCGCCGCCAGCCCGGTCACCCAACCGGCACGACCCAGCCGGGGCAGACCCGCCAGCAGCACCGTCGCCAGGGTCAGCCCATGCACGCTGATCCAGGCGGCCGGCTGGATCAGCGCATCGCCGGCCACACCCGGAATCGTCCAGACACTGCCCAGCGGATTCCACGGAAACCCCGTCGCCACGAACTGCCGCGCGATGTCGAACAGCGTCCACGCCCCCGCCAGCGCCAGCACCCGCCCCAGCCCCGGGCGGGCATGCCGAGCGATCCAGGCGGGAAGGGCGATGAAGATGGCCATGACGGCGGCGAGAGCAGGAACCGCGAGCGGTACCAACCACCAGTACCGCGCCGCCTCGAACAGGATCGCCTCGGTGATCCAGTAAAGCCCGATCACGTTCAGCCCGAAGCCGAACCACCAGCCGCGCCGTCCGGCCTCGACCGGGTTCGCCGCCGCGTCCATCAGGATGTGCAGCCCGATGAAGGCCACGATCAGAAAGGGGATCAGGTGCAGCGGCGGCAGGGCCAGGGCGGCCAGGACACCCAGTCCGGCGGCCGCAAAGTCAGCCCGAATTCCTCGCAGGCCAGCAAGCCGAGTCGCCACTGTCATCGGGATCAGGGCGTTTCCGCCTCATCCCGGCCATGCCGTTCGTAGTGGCGCAGATACTTGTTGGACACCAGGTCGGTCTTGACCACCACGGCCACGTCGATCGTGTTGAACTGCGGGTCGATCACCGCGCCGTCCCCGACGAAGCCGCCCAGGCGCAGATAGCCCTTCACCAACGGCGGCAGCTTCGCCAGCGCTCGGCGAGGATCGATCTCCTCCCGGTCCAGGCGCCGCATCTCGATATAGCGGTGGGGCAAGGCGCGGGGGCGGATCGGACGCGGCGCGAGATGACTATAATAGAGATAGCTGAGCTCCACGGCCAGCGCGTCGGGATCGATCCCGGGCAGGCTGGCGCAGCCGAACATCAGGTCGATCCGGTGATGGGCGATATAGGCGGCGATCCCGCCCCACATCAACTGCATGGCCACGCGGCCGCGGTGGTCGGCTGCGATGCAGGACCGGCCGAGTTCCAGGATTCGCCCGCCTTCGGTCAGGATCTGGCCCAGGTCGTATTCGTCTTCCGAGTAGAACTGACCGATCGTGGCGGCGGCGGACCGGCGGATCATCCGGTAGGTGCCGACAATGCTTTCCGGCCCTTCGCCAAGTGCGTGGTCGACCACCAGAAGATGATCGGCGACGGTGTCGTACCGGTCCTTGTCGCGGGCGGTGGCCGCGGTCTCGGCATCCGGGCGGGCGCCCATTTCCTGATAGAAGATGCGGTAGCGGAGCGCCTGGGCGGCGTCGATCTCCTCCTCGGACCGGGCCAGGCGAACGCCAAGCTGGCCGGCCCGTACTTCGGGAAGGGGCGCGGTGTTGTCGGCGTCGGGCCCGGTCATCAGCAGTGACCGCTGACGGCTACCCCAGGGGAGGCTGATGGTCCGGTCACGCTGTCCCGCCGCGCGGTGCCATCGTGTGGCACAACCGGGCCTTCGCGGCGCTTGCCGAACAGTTCCAGCCGGAGCGACAGTAGGTCGAAGCCGAGTTCGGCGGCGATTTCCCGCATCAGGCGCTCGTGCCGTTCATCCTGGAACTCGACGACCTTTCCGGTTTCGATGTCGATCAAGTGGTAGTGGGCGCCGCTGTCTTCCGACGGTTCATAGCGGGCGCGCCCGCCGCCGAAGTCGCGGCGCTCAAGGATGCCTTTTTCCTCGAACAGGCGGACAGTGCGATAGACCGTCGCGATCGAAATCTTGGGTTCAAGCTGGACGGCTCGGCGGTACAGTTCCTCGACGTCGGGGTGATCCTCGGCCTCGGACAGGACGCGGGCAACGATCCGGCGCTGGCCGGTCATCTTGACCCCACGATCGGTGCACAAACGCTCGATGCGCGATTCCATCGGTTTCCTTGCCAACCATCCGCTTGCTGCGACGTTCCCGGCGGGTAACGCCGAGCCGGTGCCCTGGTACGGGTCGCGTTCATATAGGCGGTTTGGCGTAGCTGATCAGGGGGGGACCTGTCCAACAATGCCCGTTGGTCGGGCGGGGCGGTCGGGAGAACCCGGTGTGGGAGCCCCCGGCCGCCCGGACCGTCAGCGTCCGGCGCGACCCTTGGTGCCCAGGCCGATTTCCTTGGCGAGGGCGGAGCGGCGTTCGGCGTAGTTCGGCGCAACCATCGGGTATTCGGCGGGCAGACCCCAGCGTTCCCGATACTGTTCCGGCGTCATGTTGTAGGCGGTCTTGAGATGGCGCTTCAGCATCTTCAGCTTCTTGCCGTCTTCGAGGCAGACGATGTGATCGGCGAAGACAGAGCGCTTGATCGGCACGGCCGGCTGCGGCCGTTCTGCTTCCACAACTTCCGTGCCGATCCCGCTCAGGGTCTTGTAGACTTCCTGAATCAGGGACGGCAGCGCGTCCGAGGCGACGGCGTTGTTGGAGACATGGGCCGAGACGATTTGCGCGGTCAAGCCAAGAACAGAGTTGCTACCCGCTGTATCGGCCATTGCGTTCCCTTTCTATGCGGAGACTTGCCTAGTATAGAAGGAGTCGGTTACCATGCAATGGTTATTTGAACATCGGTGAGCAATAGCTTCATGACATATTTGCAATCCGCCGACCGCGAGCTTGATATTACACGAGAGGTTTGTCCCATGACCTTCGTGCGGACCCGACTCGCGCTCGACCGCATGACCACCGGCCAGACCCTGCTCGTGCGCATGAAGGGCGATGAACCGGTGCGCAACGTTCCGAAAACCGCCAAAGAACAAGGGCATGAGGTCGTTTCCCTTGAAACCGGCGCGGATGGCGTCACGACGCTGGTGCTACGCCGCGGCTAGCCTGGGTGCAGGTCGGCCCGCATCACCAGGGCATCCGTGCCGTCCGCGTAATAACGCCGCCTGCCGCCCACCGTCTCGAACCCCATGCGGCGATACAGGCCGATCGCCGTGGTGTTCTCCACCGATACCTCCAGGAACATCCGCGCGACTCCGGAACCGGCCGCGTGCGTCATCGCCGCGTTCATCAGGTCGGCCCCGATTCCCTCCCGCCGCCGCATCGGATCGACGGCCAGGGTCAGCACTTCCCCCTCATCCCCCGTACTCCGGCACAGGATCATCCCGCCCCGCGAATCGGCCAGTCCGAACGAACCAGGCGCGCCAAGCTGCAAGGCGATGACATTCGCGCTCCAGCATTCCTCGGGCGGGAAGCTGGTTGCGTGCAGGGCGGCGAGCACTTTTGCGTGGGACCCGTCGACAGCGGTGATCGTGCCGACGCCGTCCTCGGAGTCGGATTCGCTCACGCCGTGGGCGGCGGGCGCAGGCCGCCGGACGGGGGACGGGCTTCGGGCGGGTCGACGTACAGCGGCTGAGCGGGCAAGGGCGGAAGCTCTCCCGCCATCCGCCGTTCGGCCACCACGGCGATGTGGCGGCCCATCGGACGGCGGGCATTGGTCAGCATCACATCCGTCCCGCGCGCGGCGAGCCAGCCGGTCACCGCCACCGCCGCGTCACCCGCCACCGCCACGGGACCGTTGTAGGGTGGCAGCGAATCGAGCGGGCAGGGCACCGGCCCCTGGCCCCAGTCGAGAAAGATGCGCCCCCGCCGGCTGTCGATCGCGGTCCACAGCACGCGCCGGCCGAGATGGGGCAGGGAGTTCGCCAGTGCCTCGTGCACCGTCACGCCGATCACGGGAATCCCGGCGCCCAGTGCCAGGCCATGCGCCAGTGCCAGGCCCGCGCGGATGCCGGTGAAGCTGCCGGGGCCGACGGTCGCGGCGATCGCGTCGAGCGACAGGGGGTCGATGTCAGCCTCGGTCAGGATGTCCCGCGCCCTCACCGGCAGGACCGCGGCCTGGCCCCGCCCGGTATCCAGCCGCCGCTCCGCGATCAGCACCTGGTCGATGACCAGGGCCACGGAACATTGTGCCAGTGCCGAATCGAGCGCCAGGATACGCATCAGCCAATCGCCGCGGAGAAGGCGTTCGCTCTAGAGCAGTACGCAGGCATCCGTATAGTCGATACGCGGATGCCGGCCGAACAGCGCCGCCGGATCGCCATAGCCGAGATTGACCAGGAAGTTGGACCGCCAGCCGCGATCGGCCAGGAACTCCTGGTCCACCTTGGCATTGTCGAACCCGGACATGCCGCCGCAATCCAGCCCCAGCGCGCGGGCGGCCAGCATCAGGTAGGCGCCTTGCAGCGTGCCGTTGCGGAACGCCGTCGTGGCGGCCAGCGACTCGTTGCTGGTAAACCAGCTCGCGGCATCCGGGTTGTGCGGGAAAAGCTGCGGCAGCTTTTCGTAGAACTTCGGATCGTAGGCGACGATCACGTTCACCGGCGCCGCCATCGTCTTGGCCATGTTGCCCGATGACAGGGCAGGGGCCAGACGCTCCTTCGCGTCCTTCGTGCGGATGAACACGAACCGCGCGGGAGAGCAGTTGGCCGAGGTCGGCCCCCACTTCACGATATCGAACAGCTCCTGCAGGGTCTCGTCCGGGATCGGCTTGTCCAGCCACGCATTGTGGCTGCGCGCTTCGCGGAAGATAAGGTCGAGGCCGGCGGCGTCGAGAGCCATTGCGATCTCCGATCGGAAATTATGGTGCGGCGCAGCGTAGACCCGCCGCACCATCCGTCAACCGGGTAGAATCAGTATTCGACCTGCTCGACCGCCACGACTTCCGGGACGTAATGGCGCAGCATGTTCTCCACCCCATGCTTCAGCGTCGCGCGGGACGACGGGCAGCCCGAGCAGGACCCCATCATCGACAGCCGCACGATGCCTTCGCGGAAGCCGCGGAAGACGATGTCGCCGCCATCGCCGGCCACCGCCGGGCGGACGCGGGTTTCGAGCAGTTCCTTGATCTGGTCCACGACCTCCTGGTCGGCCGGATCAATGTCTTCCTCATACAGGTCGTCATAGGCGTCGGCGTTCATCACCGGGCGGCCGGTGACGAAATGGTCCATGATCGCGCCCAGCACGAGCGGCTTGAGCTCGGACCAGTCGGTCACGTCGGACTTCGTGACGGTGACGAAATCGCCGCCCAGGAACACGCGCGCCACGCCAGGGAGGGCGAACAGGGCGGCGGCCAGCGGGCTGCGTTCGGCGGACGTGGCCGAGGCGAAATCGGCGGTCGACAGGCCCATGACATCCTGGCCGGGCAGGAACTTCAGGGTCGCGGGGTTCGGCGTGCCTTCGGTTTCGATGAACATGGCGGTGCCTGC
>CANJSR010000042.1 GCA_947476855.1 Acetobacteraceae bacterium | reverse complement strand
CGGGGAAAGGGCGGAGTCGGTCAGCGCCTCGAACCGGCGGCGGTCGGTCGCGTCGGCGGCGTTGGCCACCAACTCGCGAAGAAAAATCTCACGATCCGAAAAGAGTGAGTGGACAACCAGGTCGAGCAGACGGCCGACCTCGGCGCCAAATTCGTGTTTTTCGAGGACAGTGTCGTTCATGCGGTCCCTCCTGTGCGCGCGCGGATATGCGATCGCGGAGGGGCGGTTTCAATACACACGGCGCTGGCGAACGGATCACGGAGCGGTCGCGCGGGGCCTGATCCGAAGGGTGAAGGAGGTCAGCGGGGCCAGGGTCTCGGCCATGCAGTCCTCTCCGGCCGGGATGGCGTGGCGGGTCGAGCCGTCGGCGAAGCGCGCATCATACACGCAGTCGTATTTCCGGGCGGTGTCGCCGAGAAGCCGGACGGTCAGGCCGAAAAGCGGTAGCGACCAGCCGCGGGTGCCGCAGAAGGCGCCGCCGCCGACCCAGGGAGACCACCAAGTTTTGCCCAGGATGCCGCGGTACTCAATGTCCCGCGGCGCGATGTCGCCTTCTGGATGGATGGCGAACCCCTCGATCCGATGTCCGGGATCGCGGCCGGACAGGCGCTGGTTGATCGGCGCCTCGATGTCACCCTCGGACTGGACATGCGCGAGGACGGTACCGAATTGCGGCAGGTCGTCTTCGACGGTGCTGGGCGGCGCCTGCCCGGACGGCATCGGGCTGTCCGGATCGAGTTCCTCCAGATAGCGGATATCGGCCTCACTGATCGTCAGGTTGGCCTTCCATCCGTCCGGACCCTCGACCGGCGCTTGCGGGCACCGCAGTTCCACGTAGTTCAGGTGCACATGGGTGGCGAGGAACCAGAAGAACGTGTCGGGCACCCGGGCGCCGACAATGTTCGTGATGCTGGTCCCGGGCTCGCAGAACACGATGTTTGTCATCGCGGCGCCCGAGGTGCCGACGACCTGCGTGGCGCCACGGAAAGCGGCGATCTGCTGTTCGAGCGACATGGCGCCTGGTTCGATGATCTCGTAGCCGCGGGCGGCGAGACGAGCGCAGACCTCATCCTGGTTGGTCAGGGCGCGGCCCCCGTGCCAGCCGGGAACACGTCGTACGAACAGGCGCCGCTTCGGGCCGGGCGGGATGGAGGCCGCCATGTCGCGGACGATGTTGACCGCTGTCGGCGACATGTAGGTGCCGTGGGCGGTGAGCCCCCGGACGACCAGGAGGTTCGCGAAGAAGGCGGGCGCGTGATAGGGCAGCATGGCGACGCGATCGAGCGGAATGCCCACCAGCCGGAACGCGCGCAGCATGGCGTCGACCAACGGCGGGTCGGCGAGATGCGCCCAGTAGACCGGGTCCCAATCAGGGTGCAGCGACCGGGCGACAACGGCCATCGGCAGCATTTCCACGAGGAAATGGCCAAAATTGCCGCCACCGGCGCGCCTGGCCGCGATGCCCTGGGCGTAGTGCGGGGTCGAACCCATCGCTCGGCGTCGCAGGATGTCCTGGATCGCAACCTGGACGCGCTCGTCTGTAAAGTGGTCGCTGACGTTCTCGATCACGCGGAGTTGCTGGTCGAGGATCAGGCAATCATCGATCGCGTACACATTCCGCAGGTGGAACACCTCGATATCGGCCTCGGGGAAGTGCGACTGGCACCAAGCCGGCTTCATCGCCCCGAGCACCCTGGGGTCGATGATCTCCGGATTGATCAGCGCCGGATACCGCGTCGAAAAGCCCGGTGTGCGTAGCGTTTCCGTTGCCTGCGCGGAGGTTCTCCGGCCGGCCAGCGGAAACGCGTCAAGCCCCGGTGGGGCCGTCAAGGTGTCACTGTCGCTCATCCTGCGCGGCAAGTGTCTCGCGTCCGGAGGGAGGGGTGCAACATAAAAATTAACGTTGTGTTAACGTGTCGATGTCCTTGAGATAACGAACTCTCGTCCGGCGCGTGTAATGCGTGAAAAAGACCGCCCAGGTTGCTCGATCGTCGCCCATGAATCCTAATCGGCGAGGTGCGGGTCTATTTTCGTTCGACCCGGGTCGGGTGCCGCGACCCCGCGCCGCGCGGCCCGGGCCCAACCACCCCTTGCATTCCGCGCCGCAACATCCAAACATCCCGCCCATGCCCGGTTACGACTCCGGTTTCGCCGCACGCGTCAAGGCCGTCCTAGGCCCGACGAACACCGGCAAGACGCACCTCGCCATTGAGAGGCTGCTCGCGCATTCGTCAGGCATCATCGGCTTTCCCCTCCGCCTGCTCGCCCGCGAGAACTACGACCGCATGGTCGCCAAGAAAGGCGCCCGCTACGTTGCGCTGATCACGGGGGAGGAGAAGATCATCCCCCCGGAGGCGCGCTGGTTCTCCTGCACGGTGGAGGCGATGCCGCTCGACCGCCAGGCGGAGTTCGTGGCGGTGGACGAAATCCAGCTCTGCGCCGACCCTGATCGCGGCCACGTCTTCACCGATCGCCTGCTGCACGCGCGCGGCATGGTGGAGACGATGTTCCTGGGCGCCGAGACGATCCGGCCCTTGCTGCAGCGCCTTGTGCCGAACGCGCATGTGGACACCAGGCCGCGCCTGTCCCAACTGACCTATGCCGGCCCCGCCAAGCTCGCCCGCCTGCCGCCCCGGTCCGCCGTCGTCGCCTTCAGCGCGGCCGAGGTCTACGCGATCGCCGAACTGATCCGCCGCCGGAAGGGGGGCTGCGCGGTGGTCATGGGGCGCCTGTCGCCGCGCACCCGCAACGCCCAGGTCGCCCTGTATCAGGAGCGGGAGGTGGATTTCCTCGTCGCCACCGACGCGATCGGCATGGGCCTGAACATGAACGTCGATCACGTGGCCTTCGCCGGCCTCGGCAAGTTCGACGGCCATCGCCCCCGCCGCCTGACGCCGGCCGAGATCGGCCAGATCGCCGGCCGAGCGGGGCGCGGCATGCGCGACGGCACCTTCGGCACGACGACCCAATGCCCGCCGATCCCCGAAGACGTCGTCGCCGCGGTCGAGTCGCACACGTTCGAGCCGCTGCCCCAGTTGTTCTGGCGCAACAGCGACCTCGACTTCAGCGGCGTGGACCCCTTGCTGGACAGTCTCGGCGCCGCCCCGACGCGGCCCGACCTGATCCGGGGCAACGATGCCTCGGACCTGGAAACCCTGACCAGCCTGGCGCGGGAGACCGAGATCCGCCAGCTCGCGCGCGGGCGGCGGATGGTGCGGCTGCTGTGGGAAGCCTGCCAGATCCCCGATTTCCGCAAACTCTCCGACGAGACTCATGCTCGGCTTTGCGCCCGCGTGTTCCAGCATGTGGCGCGGGAGGGGCAACTGCCGACCGACTGGATCGGCGGCCAGATCGCCGCGCTGGATCGCCAGGACGGGGACATCGACACGCTGATGCAGCGCCTCTCGGGCGTCCGTATCTGGTCCTACATCGCCGCCCGCTCCGACTGGGTTGCCGACTCCACCCATTGGCAGGGCCTGGCGCGGGAGGTCGAGGACAAATTGTCCGACACCCTGCATGACCGCCTGATCACCCGCTTCGTCGACCGGCGCGCCGCCCATCTGATGCGGCGGCTGGAGGGCGGGGAGGGGCAGGAGCTGCTGTCCGCCGTCACCCGTCGCGGCGACATCGTGGTGGAGGGCCACCCCGTCGGCCGCGTCGTCGGTTTCGTGTTCGAACCCGATCCGGACGCGCAGGGGGAGAACCTGAAACTCGTCCTGCGCGCGGCCAGGCGTGCCCTGCGGGAGGAAATCCCCCGCCGGGTCGTGGCGGTGGAGGCCGCGCCGGACGCTGATTTCGCCCTGACGGACGACCATCGCCTGACCTGGGAGGGCGCCCCGATCGCCCGCCTGGAAACCGGGGAGAGTGTCCTGCGCCCCCGCGTGCGCGTGCTGGACAGCGAATTCCTCGATGGGGCCCAGCGCGATCGGCTCCGGAACCGGCTGCAACGCTTCGTCGATGGCGTGATCCGCACCGAACTCGCGCCTTTGTTCGCGGCGGTCGAGGCCGCCTCGGCCGATCCCACCATGCGCGGGCCGCTGCACCGGCTGTCGGAGTCCCTGGGCCTGATCCCCGACGCGACCGAGGAAACCCTGCCCCCCGACCTGCGCGGCCGGTTGCGGGCGCTGGGGGTGCGCTCGGGGCGGTTGGCGCTGTTCCTGCCGGCGTTGCTCAAGCCGCGCCCCAACGCCATGCGGGCGAGGCTGTGGGCGCTGCGAGCCGGGGTACCCGTGCCGGTCCTGCCCCATTCGGGCGCGATCGCGCTCTCCCAGACCCCGCTGTGGCCACCCGGCTTCGCCGCCGCGATGGGCTGGGTGGAGGCGGGGCCGGTCCATGTGCGGCTCGACATCGCCGAACGCGTGGCCGGTGAGCTTGGCTGGGCGACAAGGAAAGGCCCGGTGGCGCTACCTGGCGGGCTCGCGTCCAGGTTGTCCGTGCGGGCGGAGCTGCTGCCGGTCGTGCTGCGCCGGATGGGGTTCCGAATCATCCCCGGCATGGGACTGGGCGCGCGGGAGCAGGGGCCGCCGACGCCCCCCATGCTGCATCCGCCGCGCCGGCGCCGGGTTGTCCCGGTCCCCGTGCCGCCACCGCCCGCCCTTGTCCAGGGGCCGTTCGCCGCGCTCGCGGCCCTCAAGCGCTGAAGATCGACGGAGGCCGACGATACCGGAGACAGAAGACAAGGACTGGCAGAGGCTCGACAAATGGCTGTGGTGCGCGCGCTTCATGCGCGCCCGCGGTGACTGTGCCGAACTGGTCGAGGCGGGCTCGGTCCGCATCAACCGCCAGCCCACCGAGAAGGCCCATGCCAGGCTGCGGATCGGAGATGTCCTGACTGTTCCGCTGCGCGGATCGGTGCGGGTGGTGCGGATCATGGCCCTCGCGCAGCGGCGCGGTCCGGCCTCCGAGGCGAGGCTGCTGTATGAAGAACTCACCGATGCGCCAGCCACATCTTGCGCCGAGGCTGAATCGCCGTCATATCGCGCCGGCTGAAACACGGCTGATCGCCGTCCGTCCTTCCGATGCCAGGGGTAGCCCATGACCTACGTGGTCACCGAGAACTGCATTCGCTGCAAATATATGGACTGCGTCGAGGTGTGCCCCGTCGACTGCTTCTATGTCGGCGAGAACATGCTGGTCATTCATCCCGACGAATGCATCGACTGCGGCGTGTGTGAGCCGGAATGCCCGGCCGAGGCGATCGTGCCCGACAGCGACGACAAGTCGACTGCCTGGATCGAGCAGAACCGGCAATACGCCGTGCTGTGGCCGAACATCACCCGCAAGGGAGAGGCCCCGGCCGACGCCGATGAGTGGAAGGACAAGCCCGGCAAGGCCGCCTTGTTCTCGGCGGAGCCCGGCAAGCCCTAGCCTGTCCCGGGCCCTTCCGCGGCCTCATTTCCTGAAATGCCGTAACGCCCCCTGACGAACGGGGCGCGACGTGCTATATTGGTCGTCTTGACACGCGTCCGGGCCGGTAACGGCGGGACGCCCGCGCTGTTGAGGCATTGGAAACTCCTGGCGCGGAAGCCGGTCCCTGTGGGGGGCGGGCCGTCCGCCATGTGAAGGGTAGGGTTCAGGGTGACAGGAATGACGGCATCCACCTCTGTGACAACGGAACAGCGGGATGAGGACGAGGTAGCGCCCGTGGTCAGGCCGGAGCCGGTTGGCAAGGCGGACGCGCCTCCCGACACCGTCGAGACGCCGGTCGCGGAGGCGGTGGAAGCCGAGGCCAAGGTGGCCGAACCCGAAGTCGCGCCGCGTCCGCCCGAGCGTCGGCCAGGCCCGCCGGGTGGCCCGATCACCATTCCCCGCATGCCGTCCAAGGCCGAGACCTTCCGGGAGGGCGACTACGTCGTCTATCCGACCCACGGCGTGGGCAAGGTCGAGCGGATCGTGACCGAGGAGATCGCCGGCCATCGGCTGGAACTGATCCACATCACGTTCGAGGAAAACCGCATGACGCTGCGGGTGCCGGTTGCCAAGGCCCGCACCGCCGGGTTGCGGAAGCTCGCATCGCGCAAGATGTTCGATGAGGCGCTGGCGGTGCTGAAGGGCAAGGCCCGGATCAAGCGGACCATGTGGTCCCGACGCGCGCAGGAGTATGAGGCGAAGATCAACTCCGGCGACCCGCTGGCGATCGCGGAGGTCGTGCGCGACCTGCACCGCAACGCCGGCCAGCCGGACCAGAGCTTCTCCGAGCGGCAGATCTACGAGGCGGCGATGGACCGTCTGGCCGCCGAACTCGGCGCGCTGGACCAGACCGACAAGACGACGGCCGCGCAGAAACTGGTGGATTTCCTCAAGACCGTCTGACCCGCCCCGACAGACACCCCCGCCGGCCTGGTTGGGGGTGTTTTTATGTTCGGGTGCCGTCAGGACAAAAAAAAGCGCGCTGGCGAACCAGCGCGCTTGGCGTTTCGTAGGATCGTCGGGTCAGTCGTCGACCCGGATCGAGGAGGCTTCAGGCCCCTTCGCGCCCTGGACGACATCCATCCAGATGGTCTGGCCTTCGGCCAGTTGCATGACGCCGGCGCGTTGCAGGGCGGTGGCATGGACGAACACGTCCTTGCCGCCTTCCAGCGGTGCGACGAAGCCGAAGCCCTTGGAGGAGTTGTACCACTTGACCGTACCCTGCATCGGGACGGCGGGGCCGGACGGCGGGCCGCGGCGTGCGCCGCCTGCGCCACCACCACCACCACCACCGCCGCCGTAATCGCCCATGCCGCCGGGCGGGCCGGGGGCGCGTGCGGGACGTGCGGTCGCGGTGCTCTCATCCACCGAGAGGACCTGGGACACCTGACGACCCTTCTGCCCTTGCCCGATCCGGACCCGCATCGTCGCGCCCGGGCTGACGGCATTGAAGCCGGCCTGGGTCAGCGTGTTCGCATGCAGGAACGCGTCGCCCGAACCATCAGACAGCGCCACGAAGCCGAATCCCTTGTCGGGATTGAACCACTTGACGGAGGCGTCATGCTCGGGGCCGTAGCCAGCCGAGGACGGCCACGATTGTGGGGTAGCGGCGCTTCGCGGCATTTCGACGGGAGGGGCCCGATCGTAGGCGAAATCGTCGTCGAAGCCGCGTCGCCGGTTTGGGCGTCCACGGCCGCGGTTGGTCATGTTCAAGAGACAGTCGTCCTCATTGTCTTACGCGTTGGTCCTGGAACCTAGCCCGAGCGGACTTTCAATCGGTAAGAGGTCTTGTTCCCGTTGCCGACGTGAAGATCGCTGCAAGTCAGCATAGCCCGATTTCACATTCGCCTGCATCAGGTTTTTGTTGCCCCCAACCAATCCCCCCGAGGATGCCCTCTGTGCCACATTTTCGCCCCGAATTCGATATGCACGAAACGCAAATCTGATAAGCGTTCAGGTTTCGGCTTCGTCGTCCGCGTCCTCGTGATCGGCCGCCTCAAGCTCCAGCAGCGCCTCCGCCCGGATCGGGTCCAGCGCTTCCACGCCCCGCAGTTTGCGCCCCATCACCCGCGTGCGGGTCCGCGCCTTGTCGATTGTGTTCGAAATCCGCCCGGCCTGCCGCGCAAGCTGGTCCAGCACCTGGTCCATCTTGAGCATCTCGGTCCGCGTGGCGCCGAGCAGGATGCGGACCTCATCGGCCTTCTGTTCGAGTGCCAGGGTCACGAAGCCCAGGTGGATCGTGCGCAGCAGCGCCGGAAACAGCGTCGGTCCCATCAGCAGGACCCGCGACTCGCGCCCCATCTCGTCCACCAGGCCCGGGATGCGCGCGACCTCGGCATACAGCGCGTCGGTCGGCAGATAGAGCACGGCGAATTCCACCGTGATCGGGGGGTGGATGTATTTGGCGGCGATCTTCCGAGCCTCATCGCGCACGCGCCGTTCCAGCGACCGGGTCGCGAGCCGTTCGGCCTCGACATCCCCGGCCTCCGACGCGGCGAGCAGACGTTCGTAGTCCTCGGTCGGGAATTTCGAGTCGATCGGCAGCAGCGGGCGGGCGTCGCCGCGCATCGGCATGATGACGGCGAATTCCACCAGGTCGTCGCTGTCGGGGCGCAGCTTGTGGTTCGTCAGGTAGGCGCCGACGGGCAGGATGTCGTCCAGCATCGCCCGCACCTGGGTCTCTCCCCAGCCGCCGCGGGTCTTCACGTTGGTGAACAGCCGCTTGATGTCGCCGATCTGGGCCGTGACCGCCTGGACGTCACCCATGGCCTTCTGCACGGCGGTGAACTGGTCGATCACCCGGGCGAAGCTGTCGGTCATCTGCTTCTCGACCGCGGCGTGCAGTTGCTCGTTCACCGTCTTCTGGATTTCGGCGAGCTTGGCCTCGTTCCCCGCCCGCATCTGCTGAAGCTGGGTTTCAATCGAGGTCCGCAGCGCCTCGAACTGGGTCGCGACCTGCGCGCTGCCGAGCCGTTGGGCCTCGGCCAGGGCGAGGCGCAGGTCCCCCTGTTCGCGAGACAGCACGACGCGGACCTGCTCGACCCCGGTGTCATGGGCGGCGCGCAGGGTGGCGAGGCGTTCGGCGGTGTCGCGATCGGCGGCGGCCATGGCGAGGCGGGTCCGTTCAGCCTCGGCCCGCGTGTTGGCCAGGCCCTGTTCCGCCAGCAGGCGCAGCGTGTGCAGCGCCCGGGCCTGTCCGAGGATGACCGCCAGCAGGACCAGCAGGACCACTCCGACCGCCCCGGCGGCGGACAGGACCAGGGCATCCGGGGGCAGGTCCCCCCAATCCCAGGTCATCAACGGGGCGTGCCCGTCAGGAGCGTCCGCGCAGCCGCTGGCCGATCGCCCGCATCATCGACCCGCCCCGGTTCACCAGCTCATTGCCCGAGAACAGGGGGCCGGCGATGAACAGCGGGATGATGTAGTAATACAGCCGGAACACGACGATCGCGGCGATGATGTGCGGTGCTTCGACATAGGGTTGCAGGCCGATCAGCATGGCGGTGTCGAAAACGCCGATGCCGCCGGGCAGGTTGGCCGCGAGCCCGCCCGTATAAGCGGCAAGATAGACGGCCAGGAACACGACCCAGTTGAGGTCGGTGTTGGCCGGCAGCAAGGCGTGGAAGATGGTCGCCGTCACGGCGACATCGATCGTCGCCAGGAAGACCTGCATGATCGCCATGCGCCAGCCCGGCAGTTCGACCACGTGGCCGAAGACCCTGAACGGCGGCAGGATTTTCGCCAGGCTCACATAGGCGATCACGACCGCCCACAGCGCCGCGGCCATGGCCCAGAGCCCCGCCTGCGGCACATACGGGCCAAAGAAGGGCACGACGTCGGCCGGCAGGTAGAACAGCACCGCCCCGCCCAGCACCAGCCCGCCGAGGCCGAAGGTGAAGCTGCAAAAGGCGACCAGCTTGCCGATCTGCAGCGAGGTCATGCCCCATTGCGAATACAGCCGGAACCGCACCGCGGCCCCCGACACCGCCGCCAGCCCGAGGTTGTGCGACAGGGTATAGGCGCAGAATGAGGCGAAGCAGACCCGCCCGTACGATACCTTGTTGCCGGCATAGATCGTGCCGAGCCGGTCATAGAAGGTCAGGATATAGTACGACAGGATCGTCCAGATGAACGAGATCACCAGCGCCGAGGGCGGGATCGTCTTCAGCGCGTCCTTGATGTCGTGCCACTTGAGGTGACGGAACTCCTTCTGGACGACGAAGATCGCCCCGCCCAGCAGGATCAGGCCGATCAGCGTCGGCAGATGCCGGGTCCAGCTGCGCGCCGGCGCGCTCGTCTCGGTGCTCATGCGATCAGGCGGCGTCCGCTTGGCGGGCAAGCGCCGTGTCGATCAGGGCGATCGTCTCCGGGATGCCGTACAGCGCCACGAAGCCGCCGAAGCGGGGGCCTTCCTGCTGGCCCAGCAGCACCTGGTACAGGCAGCCGAACCAGGCCCGCAGTTCGGGGAACTCGTGCCGCTTGCCAACCTCGAACACGGCGTTCTGGATCTCCTCGGCCGTCGCGGCGGCGGGCAGGTCCGACAGCTTCGCCGCCAGGTCGACCAGCGCCGCCCGCTCGGTTTCGGTCGGAAGGCGGTAGCGTTTCTCGGGGCGGACGAAGGTCTGGTAGTAGACGATGGCGTGGTCGACCAGACGGGCCAGCAGCGGCTCGGTTTCCGCCGAGGCGCCGGGGATGTAGCGGCGGATGAAGCCCCACAGGATGTCCGGGGTTTCCGCGTTCACGACGCTGGCGAGGTTCAGCAGCATGGTGAAGGACAGCGGGCTGCCGGCATGGTTCGGCATCGCGCCGCCATGGATATGCCAGGATGGATTGACCTGCCGGTCCATCGCCATCTGCCCGCGCGCCTTGTCGGTGTTGGCGATGTACTCGTCCACCGCGCGGGGGATCGCGTCGAAATACAGCCGCTTGGCCCGTTGTGGCTGGTTGTACATGAACTGCGACAGGGACTCGGGCGGGGCGTAGCGCAGCCAGTCATCCACCGACAGGCCATTGCCCTTGGACTTGCTGATCTTCTGCGCGTGCTCGTCCAGGAACAGTTCGTACGTGAAGCCTTCCGGCGGCTGGCTGCCGAGGATACGGCAGATGCGGCCGGACAGGCGGACGGAATCGATCAGGTCCTTGCCGGACATTTCGTAATCCACATCGAGGGCGTACCAGCGCATGGCCCAGTCCGCCTTCCACTGCAACTTGCAATGACCGCCTTTGACCGACGTCTCGAAAACTTCACCCGAGTCGGGGTCCTTCCAGACCACGGTACCGGCCGCCGCGTCCCAGCGCTCCATCGGCACCTGCATGACGATCCCGGTGCGGGGATGGACGGGCAGGATGGGGGAATAGGTCGCCCGCCGGTCGGGGCCGAGGGTCGGAAGGATGACCTCCATCACCTTTTCATAACATTCCAGCATGCGGACCAGTGCGGCATCGAACCGGCCCGAGGCGTAGTAGTCGGAGGAGGAGGCGAACTCATACTCGAACCCAAACGAGTCTAGGAACGCGCGCAGGCGGGCGTTGTTGTGCGCGCCGAAGCTGTCATGGGTGCCGAAGGGATCGGGGATGCGGGTCAGCGGCTTGCCGAGGAAGCCGGCCAGCATCTCCTTGTTCGGGACGTTCTCCGGGACCTTCCGCAGCCCGTCCATGTCGTCGCTGAACGCGAGCAGGCGGGAGGGCAGGCCGGTCAGGGTGGTGAAGGCGTGGCGCACCCAGGATGTGCGCGCGACCTCTCCGAAGGTGCCGATATGCGGCAGGCCGGAGGGACCGTAGCCGGTTTCGAACAGCGCACGCGTTTTGCCCGACGCGGCAAGCCGGTGGGCGACCTTGGCGGCTTCCTCAAAGGGCCATGCCTTGGGGACGGCACCCGGGGCGGGTGTGGGGGCGGCGTGACGGGCGTGTTCGGACATGGCCGGAAGCTATGGATCGGGCCGCGGCAGGTCAATCGGACAGATGGCGCAGCCGGGGCCGGACAACGAAAAACCCCGGGGTGTTGCCCCGGGGTTCGGCAGGTTGGCCTTTTCGTGACCGGATCAGTTGCTGTTGCGGTTGCCCATCAGGGAGAGGAGCAGCGTGAACAGGTTGATGAAGTTCAGATACAGGCTGAGCGCGTCGTAGACGCTGCGCTTGGCCGCTTCCTGCGGGCCATAGGCATAGGCGTATTCGACGAAGTCGGCCTTGATCCGCTGCGTGTCGAAGGCGGTCAGGCCCACGAACACCACCACGCCGATGATGCTGATCGCGAACTGCAGCGCGCTGCTCTGCAGGAAGATGTTCACCAAGCCCGCGATGATGATGCCGATCAGGCCCATCATCATGAAGCTGCCCATCCGACTGAGGTCGGCCTTCGTCGTGTAGCCATAAAGGCTGGTGGCGCCGAAGGTCGCGGCCGTGATGAAGAACACCCGGACGACGGATTCACCGGTGTAGATGATGAAGATGTTCGTCAGGCTGGCGCCCATCGCCGCGCAGAAGGCCCAGAACAGTGCCTGCGCCGCGGTTGTCGACAGCCGGTTCACACCCAGGCTGAGCACGAGCACGAAGGCCAGCGGCGCGAACATCGCGATCATCGCGAGCGGTGTCGCGGAACGCGCGGTGCCGAACGGCGTCTGCACGACCGGGTAGAACAGGTTGATCAGGTCCGTGTTCGCGATGCCGTAGGCAACGACCGCTGTCACCAGCAGGCCGGACGACATCCAGTTGTAGACCCGGAGCATGTACGCCCGAAGGCCGGCGTCCAGGACGGCGGCCGTCGTGGCGGCAGAGGCCTGCGGGTAGCTCCGGTATTCGGGGCTGAAAGCCATGGTTCCCTGTGTCCTTTCAGGCGTTGACCCCTTGGGGTCCTGTAGGGGACCTGAGAGGGTATGTCGCTTGGTTGTGCCGATTGCCCGGCCCTGTTGCTTGTCGTGTGGTTACCCGTTCCGCAGCATCGACGCCGGTTTGGCGCGCAGCGCGGCAGCGGTCCCCACGTATCCGAACAGAAGCATCAAGGCGAGCGATCCGGCAAGAGTTAGAATAAGCGTCCCTGGCAGAAAAACCCACTGCGTGTGCAAAATGTAATGTGCAACGGCATAACTTGCCGCCGAACCCACCACGCCCGCCACGCAACCCGCCGTCAGGCCAAGGATGCCGAATTCCACCAGCCAGGCCGAACGGACCTGCCCGCGGGTGGCGCCGAGGGTGCGGAGAATGACCGCCTCCCGCGTGCGCCGGCGCTGGCCGGCCGCCATGGCGCCCACCAGGACGATCGCGCCGGTCACCAGCGTCAGCGCGCCGGTCGCGGCCAGCGCCGCCGCCACCTGGTCCAGCAGGACGGCCAGGGCGTTCAGAACATCCTCCACCCGCACGCCGGTGACGTTGGGCAGGGCATCGGTCACCGCGCGCAGCAGCCCGGCCTGGTGCGGGCCGTCGATTCGGACGGTCGCGATGTTGGTGTGGGGCGCGCTCGACAGCAGTCCGGGACTGGCGACCATGACGAAATTGAGAGACAGTGACTGCCAGGCGATCTCCCGCAGGCTGGCGATCTTCATGTCGATGTCCCGGCCCAGGACATTCACCCGGATGGTGTCGCCGAGGCCGACGCCCCAGCCCCGCGCGATCTTCGCGTCAAAGGACACCAGCGGCGGGCCGGCATAGTCGGCCGGCCACCAGGTCCCATCGACCAGCCTTGTGTCGGACGGCGGCGCAACCGAGTAGGTCAGGCCGCGATCGCCGCGCAGCGCCCAGGCGGTATCCGGAGTCGTCTGCACCTGTTCGGCCGGCACGCCCTTGACCGCGACGATCCGCGCCCGCAGCGACGGGACATGGTGCAGGTCGCGCAGGCCGGGCTGGGCGTTCACCAGCGTCTCGAACTCCGCCATCTGGTCGTTCTGGATGTCCACGAAGAAGAAGCTCGGCGCCTGCGCGGGCAACTGGCTGAGGATCTCCTGGCGGATATTGCCCTGGATCAGCGCCACCGCCGCGAGCGTCGACAGGCCGAGACCCACCGAGAGCAGGAGCATCGGCGCCGGCGTGCCGGGCCGGTGCAGGTTGGTGATCCCAAGCCGCAGCCAGGGATTGGACAAATACGGCACCGCCCGGGCGGCGCGGGTCAGGGCCAGGGACCCCAACCGGAACAGCAGCATCGTCCCCGCCGCCGCCGAACAGAACCACGCGGCGAACACCCGGTCGGAGGCGACCGCGACCGTCAGCCCGATCAGCGCGGCCGCCAGCACGACATTGGCCACGATCAGGGCCGGCGCGGGCCTGGTCCGCTCGGGCATCAGCGCATCCCGGAACAGTGCCGCGCCCGGAATCCGCGCGGCTCGCCCAAGCGGCCAGATCGCAAAACACAGCGCGATCAGCACGCCATACAGGGCGGCCAGCCCCAGCGGCCCCGGATAGAGACCCAGCACCGGCGGCACGGGCAGCAGGTCGCGCAGCAGCCAGGCACCCAGGACCGGCAGGCTCGCCCCGATCGCCAGGCCGGCGACGATACCTGCCCCGGCCAGCGCCATCACCTGGATCAGGCAGACCGAGAACACCAGCCCTGATGACGCCCCCAGGCAGCGTAGCGTCGCGATCGACCGCGCCCGCGCGTCCAGCCAGGCCCGCACCCCGTTGGCGACTCCGATTCCGCCCACCAGCAGCGATGTCAGGCCGGCGAGCGTCAGGAACAACGTCGTCTGGTTCATGAAGCGGCGGATGGCCGGCGCGGCCTCGCTGGGATCACGGATGCGCCAGCCGCGATCGGGGAAGGCGGCGCGCAGATCGGCCGTCACCGTGGCGGTCGCCACCGGTTGCGCCAGCACGACCCGCACGGCGTTGCGGACGATGGCGCCGGGGCTGACCAGCTCGGTCGCGTCCAGGTGTGCGGCCGCGATCAGCACCCGCGGACCGAACAGCGATGGGGTGGCGACGCGATCCGGCTCGAACGCCAGGGCGCCGGACACGCGGAACCGCGCGGTGCCCAGGCGGACCGTATCCCCTGTCTTCAGCCCCAGCCGATCCAGCACGATCGGATCGGCGAGCATCCCGGGCAGGCCGTCGCGCATCGCCAGCGCCTCCGGCAGGGTTTGAACCGGCTCCATCCGGGGCGCGCCGATCAGCGGCCAGGCGTCGTCGACCGCCTTCAGTTCGATCAGTTGCCGGTCCCCCGACGGGGCCACCAGCATCGAGCGCATCTGCGTGATCGCGGAGACTCTCCCGCCGCGCGCCTCCAGCCAGGGCCGGAGTTCGTCGGGGAAGGGGTTCGACCCGCTCTCGATTTCCAGGTCCCCGCCCAGGATACGGCTCGCGTCCGCGGCAAGGCCGGCATCCACCGCGCTGCGCAGCGTCCCCACGGCGGCGATGACGGCCACGCCGAGCGCGAGGCACAGCAGCACGACCCACAGGCCGCGCGCCCCGCCTCGCAGTTCCCTTCTTGCCAGACGAAACGCGAGGCTCATGCCTCGGTCACCTGGCCATCGTCCAGTCGGATGCGGCGGTCACAGCGTTCGGCCAGCCGCGGGTCATGCGTGATCAGCATCAGGGTCGTGCCATGGCGGGCGCGCAGGGTGAACAGCAGGTCCATCACCGTCTCGCCGGTGGCATGGTCGAGGTTGCCCGTCGGTTCATCCGCCAGCAGCAGTTGCGGTTCCCCGGCGAAGGCGCGGGCGAGGGCGACGCGCTGCTGCTCCCCGCCCGACAACTGGCCGGGCAGATGCGTCAGGCGATGGGCGAGGCCGACGCTGGCCAGGGCCTCGGTCGCGACCCGCATCGCGTCGCGCCGGCCGGCGAGTTCCAGCGGCACGGCCACATTCTCCAGCGCGGTCATGGCGGGGATCAGATGGAAGTCCTGGAAGACGATGCCGATGCGTTCGCGCCGCCAGCGGGCCAGCGCGTCCTCATTCAGGCCGGTGATCTCCCGTCCCTCGAACACGACATGCCCGGAGGTCGCGCGTTCCAGCCCGGCCAGGACCATCAGCAGGCTGGTCTTGCCCGATCCGGAGGGGCCGATCAGGCCGACCGCTTCCCCCTTGCGGATCGTCAGGCTGATGCCGCGCAATATGTTGACCGGCCCGGCCGCGGAAGGCACGGTCAGGCGGAGGTCGTCGACCTCGATCAGCGTCGGGCCGGGGACGGCGCTTTGTGACGCGGCGGGGCCTGATGGGGCGGGTACGGGGGCAACGGGCGGTGGGATGGCATCCATGGCGGCACCATATGGCGTTGCGATGCGCTGGAAGAACCCCACGATGAACGGAATTGACGCCCCGACTCCCCCCCTCCCCTTGAGGGAGGGGGATGGGGGGCGGGGTGCTTCCCCCCCCGGCCAGTTTGTGTGGCACCCCCTCCCCCCAGCCCCCTCCCGCAAGGGGAGGGGGGGACGAACGGACCCTGCACCCGCCCAAAAACGGTGGCGGCGTCGGGTCGTCTTGTCCATACTGTTTGCCATGGTCGCAGGATCATCCCGCCCCGCCCTTGCCGAACCGATTCGGTTGCTGGTCCTGGGCGACTCCCTGACCGCCGGATACGGCCTGCCGCGCGCGGATGGCTTCCAGGCCCGCCTGACGGAGGCGCTGAAGGACCGCGGCATCGCGATCCGCGTCATTGATGGCGCCGTCTCGGGCGATACGACCGCCGGCGGACGCGCAAGGCTCGACTGGGTGCTGGCGGACGGCGCGGATGCCGCGATCGTCGAACTCGGCGCCAATGACGGGCTGCGCGGGCTGGATCCGCGGCGCATGGAGGCGAACCTGGCCGCCATCCTCGACCGCCTGGCCGAGAAACGAATCCCCGTGCTGTTCAGCGGCATGTTCGCCCCGCCCAACCTCGGTCCCGACTACCAGGCGGCCTATCGCGGCGCCTTCGACCGCCTCGGCCAGCGGCAAGGGCTGATCTACGATCCGTTCTTCCTGGAAGGGGTCGCAGGCGTGCCGGCCCTGAACCAGGACGACCGGCTGCACCCCAACGCCGCCGGCGTGCGCCAGATCGTCACCCGCATCCTGCCGCTGGTCGAACGCCTGCTGGCAACGGTGAAGCCTGCATGAGGCTGTTTGTCGCCCTCGACCTGCCCTGGTCGCTGCGCGAGCACCTGAGCGCCCTGGTCGGCGTCGGTATCCCCGGCGCGCGCTGGGTGCCGACCGAGAACTACCACCTGACCCTGCGCTTCATCGGCGAAACCCCGGGCTACCTGGCCGAGGAGATCGATCACGCCTTGCTCGGGATCCGCGCCCGCGGGTTCAGCCTGACGTTCAAGGGCCTGGGCACCTTCGCCCGCGGCGGCAAGGCGACCGCCCTGTGGGTCGGCGTGGAAAAGAACCCCGAACTGGAGCATCTGCGCGGCAAGATCGAAACAGCGCTTCAACGCTGCGGCCTCGAACCCGAACGCCGCCGCTTCCAACCGCACCTCACGCTCGCTCGGCTGGACAACGTGATCGAGGAAAAGGTCGCCGGTTTCATCGCCACGCACAATCTGTTCCGCGCCGAACCCGTGCCGATCGAACACTTTACGCTGTTCAGTTCCCTGCTGGGCAAGGACCAGGCGGTCTATACGCCCGAGGTTGAATACGAGCTGGTGTAGTACGAGACGCCCCTTGCGGCGAGTGTATGCGCGCAGGGTTGCCAGGGGACGACAAAGCGCGGCTGCGCGGGCCACGACGGGGGGATGCCGGCGAGGGGTCACGATCAAGCAAGGCTGGTAGGCCCACTCATCAGGCGCCGATCGGCTTGGTCGTCACAGTACAACCGTCTCTGGCGCTCCAGGCAAGGGATCATCAAGCGCGCGGCGACGCTCGCCCTCCTGTTGACCTTACGCTCGGCCCCACCGCCAGACCTGCATGCATGTCGGTCGCGATATGGGACGATTCGTATAATACCAGACGGTACGAAACTAATATAAAGTTTATGTTTGGTGAATCGGGTGCGTCGGACTCCTGGGGTAGGTAGTTTCCGATCCTATTCAGAGTGTCTGGCGAGCAATAGGTTTATACCAACCGCCCTAACCACCGACCGTTGCCCAGTTCCTGGCCCCGATGGACCGAATACGCCCTGGCTCCCCCATGAACCAGTTCCACGCGCTGGCGCATGCCTCGACGATAGCATCGTAATCCTCCCACACCCTGAACGAGAGCCG
>CANJSR010000041.1 GCA_947476855.1 Acetobacteraceae bacterium | reverse complement strand
TGTCGGCCAGCGCGTTGGTGAAGCCGAGATAGCTTTCCCCCGGCACGCAGTAGATCATGTCGATGTCATGGGCTTCCAGACTGTCGACCATGAGCTTGGAGACGGATTGCGGCATCGGACGTTTCCCTTGGTGGATGCGGTTGCCCCGTTGGTACAGAACGGGACGCTTGCGGTCAAAAAGACGCGGCGGGTCCCCCAGTCATGGCCTGCTGCGGCCGACATGATGAGGTGGGGACGCCCGGGGTCAAAAGGACGCGGCGGGCGGGGGAAACACCCAGAAGAAACCTCCGGATTGCCCGCCGGCCTGTTCCGCCTGCCGGTCGAGGAACGCGGCCTCGGCCGCGATCGACCCTTCCGGCCAGCCCAGGCAGGCGTTCATCTTCAAACTCACCGGATCGAAATCCAGCGCGTCCCCCGGTTGCGCCCGCACCATCAGCGCCGAGGGCAGCACGACGCAGTGGTAGACCCGCAGCGCGCAGGGCAGTCGGCGGGCACGCTCGAAGTTGCGGCGGAAGCGTTCCGGCGAGTCACCCGGCAGGCCCATGATGATCTCCACCGCGACCTTGGAGACTTCCGAAAGCGATCCCAGCGTCTGCTCGAACCGCGCCTCGTCATATTTGCGGTCGACATGGGCCAGGACCTCGGTGTCGAAGGATTGCAGCCCGACGCCGACATAGGCGTTGCCAACATCGCGCAGGAAATCCAGATGCTCCTGCCGCACGGTCGCCGGATAGACCTCGCAGATCAGGCCACGCCCTGACAGGAAACCGGTGTCGCGGGCGGCACGGTGCAGGTTGCGGAAGGCGCCGGCGTTCAGGTTCAGCCCGGCATCGGCCAGCAGCGCGGCGCGCAGGCCGAGGCGCGCCATGGCGTCGAACTCGGCCGTCAGGCTGTCGACATCGCGCACCCGCTTGGGGGATTCGAGCGTGCCCCACTCGCAGAACGAACAGGTGAAGGGGCAGCCGCGATAGGTTTGCAGGATGCCCATGCCGGTGGGCGGCATCAGCCGCATCTCGTAAGGGGATGCCAGCAGGTTCAGATCGCCCAGCGGACGTGTCGGCGTTTCCTTCCACCGCCCGTCCACCCGCGACGCGATGCCGGGCAGGCGCGCCAGGGCGGGCGGAGTCCGATCGGGAGCGGCAACAATCTCCCGAAACGTTTCTTCCCCTTCGTTGATCACCAGCACGTCGACGGCACCAGCCAGAAGGCCATGCGGCGGCAGATCCAGCATCACCGGGCGGGCGGAGGGACCGCCAAACACCACCAGCCGCGACGGATCGTCCCGCTTCAGCAGATCGGCCACGCGCAGGAAGAACGGGAAGGACCACAGGAAAGCCGAAAAACCGACCACATCGGGATCGAAGGCCGCGACCTGGGCGGCAACCGTCTCGGCGTCCGGTCCGTCCGGCTCCAGGTCCCAGACCCGGACCTGCAACCCCGCCATGGCCGAGGCACGGAGCGTCGCCTCCACCATCCGCATCCCGAGATTCGGAATCCGTTGCGGCATGGCGGGGTCATGGACGGGATAGCGGGCGAGCAGGGCCACACGGCGGCCGGCGCGCATCGTCATTCCGCCTGGACCCGGGCCCGCTGGGCCGGAAACGACCACCAGAATCCGCCCGCCTTGCCGCCCACCGCGCGGGTGCGCTGAGACAACTCGTTCCGCACCCCCACGATATCGCGCGCCGACCAGCCGAGGCATGACGTCATCGCCAGGCTGCGCGGATCGTAGACCATGTCCCATCCCGGCAGGCCGCGCGTCATCAGCGCGTCCGGCAGCACCAGGCAGTGATAGGCCCGCACCGCCGCCGGCAGCGACAGCGCATAGTCCAGCGTGCGCCGGAACCCGTCCGGCGTATCGCCCGGCAGGCCGAAGATGATCTGCAACTCCATATGCGTGACGGAGGCGAGGCGGCGGACCGCTTCCTCGAACCGGGGGGAATCCGTCGGGCGCTGGTGCAGCCGCAGGATTTCGGGGTCCATCGATTGCAGGCCGACGCCCAGATACGCTGGGCCGACCGCGCTCAGGAATTCCAGATGCTCATCGCGCACGGCTGAGGGATAGATCTCGGCCCAGAACGCTGTTTCCCGCAACGACCCGGTCGCCGCCGCGGCCTGGCGGAGGTTGCGGAAGGCCCGCATGTTCAGGTTCAGCCCCGCATCGAGCAGGAACAGCGCCGGCGGCTCCAGCTTCGCGATCGCCCTCAGTTCGGCTTCGATATACTCCGCCGAGAACAGGCCCTTGTTGCGGTCATGCACGCCCCATTCGCAGAACCGGCAGGACAGCGGGCAGCCGCGGAACGTTTCCAGATAGGCAACGGACCCATGCGGCATCAGGCCGAGCAGATAGGGGGACGGCAGATGATCGAGCGACATCGGCTGGATCACCGCCGCCGTCTTGTGCCACCCACCCGCCACCGGCATCGTCAGCCCCGGTACCGTGGCGAGGCCCGCCCGTGTCAGGTCCTCCAGGCGGCCGATGTCGCGGAAGATCGTCTCCCCTTCCCCCTCCACCAGCGCGTCCATGTAGGTCGCGGGGTCGTGGTAGTAGTCCAGGTTGAACAACGATGCCCGCGCCGAGGCGCCGCCGAACACGATCAGCGTGGCCGGCCGCCGCCGGCGGATTTCGCGGGCCACCGCCACCAGGCAGTCGGCCGACCAGACATAGATCGAGAAACCAACGATGTCCGGCGCGAAGGCCAGGATCTGCTCGACATAGGCGGCCACATCCTCCCGCGCGAGGTCGATCAGCGTGACCACATGATCCGGCCGTTCCGGATCGGCGACGACGGCGGCCTGGATGCGGCGGATGCCGAAGCTGGGCAGATCGAGCCGCCCGTGCTCTCCACCATCCGAGCTGGGCGTCAGGCAGACCAGGGCGATCCGTCTTGTCATGGCATGGGGATTCCGGAAGCTGGCCCGTGAACACCCATCCTAGGGTCAGCCGGCGGCGCGTGATAGAGGAAACGCCGGTGACCAGGAGAGGCCAATGCCATCATCCTTCTTCCGCACGCGCGTGATCCGGGCCGGGGACGCGGCGCAGGCCCCGGACGCCATCCGCCAGATGCGCGCGGGCGCCTGCGACGGCATCCTGGTCCGCGACGTCTATACGCCCGATGCCTGCGCCCGCGTCGTCGACCGGCTGGAAGCCGGCGATCACGGCCTGGTCCGCATGGGGTTTCCGGCGGCGATGCGCGCCTTCTTCCTCGGCATCAACCTCAATCTCGTCGGACCGGACCTGGGGCGGTATTTCCAGGAGACACCGCGCTTCCACGACCGGCTGCGCGCCTTGTTCGGAGAGGACACCGACCTTTGCACAAGGGTCACCGGCCTGCTCTCGACCCTGGATGGCGGGCGTCCCTACATCGCCGCGCCGGGGCCGGCGATCGGCCAGAGCCACATGTTCACCACGCTGCGCGCGCACCTGCCCGGTGGTTTCATTCCACCCCATTTCGACAATGAACAGGCCTTCCGCGACAGCTACCGCCATATCACGCCGCGGATCGGGGCCGATCTGTTCTCCTTCGTGCTCGCCTTCTCCCAGACCGAGGACGGCGGCGCGCTGGAGGTGTTCGACCTGCACCATGGCGGGCAGGCGTACCGGATGGCGGACGGGCCGCTCGATGCCTCTCACCTGCCGCTCGACGGGGTCGAGAGCGTCCGTTTCCACCTCGCTCCCGGGGAGATGATCCTGATCAACTCCGGCCGTTTCCTGCATCGGGTCACGCCGGTGATCGGCGCCACCACCCGCTGGACCGCGTGCAGCTTCATGGCCGAGAGCCGGTCGGACGATGCCGTCATGTGCTGGGGCTGACCGATGCGGCCGCCGTATTTCGACCGCCTGATCGCCGCCTACCGCGCGGGTGCGGCTGGCCGTGACGTGCATCTCGGCTATTGGGACGATCCGGGCGACACGGGGGATTTCCCGGCCGCCCAGGCCCGCCTGACCGGGCGGATCGTCGACCTTCTGCCGCTGATGCCGGGGCAGGACGTGCTGGACGTGGCCTGCGGGTTCGGCGGCACGCTGGCGGCGCTGAACGAGGCGACGGCGAGCTCCGTCCTGACGGGTGTCAATATCGATGCCCGGCAACTGGACATCTGCTGCTCGATCCGATCCCGCGCCGGCAACCGGATCGCGCTGGTCGCCGCCGATGCCTGCGCCCTGCCCTTCCCCGATCGCGCCTTCGACCATGCCGTCTGCGTGGAGGCGATGTTCCACTTCGCCTCCCGCGCCCGCTTCCTGGCCGAAGCCGCCCGTGTCCTTCGCCCCGGCGGGCTGCTTCTGGTGACCGACATCCTGCTGCGCGCGCCCGAGAATGCGCCCTGGACCGGGCTCGACGGCGTGCTGCGCCGCGACTACGGCCCGTGGCCGGACCTCTGGACCGATGCCGCGACGGTCATCGCGCAGGCGGAGGCAGCCGGATTGGCGCTGGCCGCGGACCAGGACTGGACCGCCGCGACGCTGCCCAGCTATCGCGTCATCTCCCCCGATCCCTGGCCGGAACGGAACCCGTCGCCGGATGCCGGCGCGGTGATGCGCTGGATGCACCATCATGGCTGGCTCAGCTACCGGATGCTGGGGTTTCGCCGTCCCCTGCCATGAAGGCGATCAGGGCGTCGCGCACCCGCCGGATCACCGTCTCCCAGTCGAGCGGGGCTGGCTGGCGGAACAGGCGCATCGTCGGATACCAGGGCGTGGTGTCCGCGCGCAGGCCCCAGCGCCAGTCGGGCGCGAAGGGCAGCAGCAGCCACACGGGCCGACCCAGCGCGCCGGCCAGATGCGCGACCGCTGTATCGACGGTGATCACCAGGTCCATCCGCGCGACCAGCGCCGCCGTGTCCGCGAAATCCCGCAATGCGTCGCCCATGAACCGGATGGTGCCGGCCAGCGCGAAGGCGGTGACATCCTCGGCCCGCAGGTCCTTCTGCAGGGCATGCAGCGGATAGCCGAGGGACAGGATCGGGCCGAACGCGTCGAGCGGGATGGAGCGGTGGTGATCGGCCAGATGCGCGCGGTTCCCCGACCAGGCGATGCCGATCCGCTTGCCGCCGCCGGGTCCCAGCCGGTCCCGCCAGGCCGCCAGATGCCCGGGCGGGACGGACAGATAGGGCACGCCCGCCGGCACCGTCTCCCGCGTCGTGCCCAGGGCCAAAGGCAGGCTCAGCAAAGGACAATGATACTCGAAGATCGGTGGGGCCGCGGCGCGGTCGATCACCTCCACGTCCGGCAGGCCGGACAGCAACGGCCGCAGGTCCGGCTGCACGCCCAGGATGACCGTGGCCCCCATCGCGGCCACCAGCGGGGCGTAGCGGCAGAACTGGATCGTGTCGCCCAGGCCCTGTTCCGCGTGCAGCAGGATGCGCCTTCCCGCGATCGGCTCCCGTCCCAGCCAGAGCGGTTGCTGGAACCGGGGTTTGCCCCGCGCCATCCGCTCGGTCGTCCAACGGTATTCGTAGTCGGGCCATCCTTGCGCGTAGTCGCCCGCCAGCAGCCGGCAGATGCCCAGATTGAACCGCATCGGACCCGGGTTCGGCGTGGCGGCGATGGCGCGCTGGTAGGCATCGGCCGCCGCGTCCACACGCCCCAGCATACGAAGGCTGTTGCCCAGGCTATTCAAGGCCCCCGCATCATCCGGTCCCAGCCGGACCGCCCGTTCCGCCGCCGCCAGCGCGTCGTCGTACCGGCCGAGGTCCCGCAGCGCCCGACTGCGGAAATCATGCGGCTTCGGGTCATCGGGACGCAGCGCCACGGCCCGGTCATAGCTGTCGAGCGCGTCTTCGAAAGCCCGCATCTCAAGCAGCACCCGCCCGCGCGCGCACCAGGCGTCGGCGTCGCAGGGCTGGATCGCAACGGCCTGGTCGAGGCCGGCCAGCGCGTCATCCAACCGTCCCAGGATACGCAGCGTGTCGCCCCGGAACCGGTGCGCCTGGGCCTCGGCCGTACCCCCGCCGGAGAGGATAGCCAGCGCGCGGTCGAAGCAGGCCAGGGCTTCCGCCGCCCGGTCCAACCCCACCAAAGCGTTGCCCTTGCCGATCAGTGCATCGACCCGGTCGGGATCGGCGGCCAGGACCGCGTTATAGCCCCACAGCGCCTCCTCCGGCCGGCCGAGCGCCGCCAGTGCATGGGCGCGGCCGTGCAGGGCCTCGGCCAAGCCCGGCCGCAAGGCCAGGGCGCGATCGAAACTGTCCAGCGCCTCGGCGTGCCGGTCCAGGGAGCGCAACGCGAAACCGCGATTGAGCCAGGCCTCCCCATGCTCGGGCGCGATCGCCACCACTCGGTCCAGGCTGGCCAGGGCGGCTTCGTGCCGGCCCAGCCGCCCCTCGGCGATGGCCAGGTCGAACAGAATCGCGGGCGTATCCGGCGCCAGGTCCAGCGCGCGGGCAAGAGGGGCAATGGCCTCGCGCGGGCGGTCGCGACGGGTCGCGATCACCCCGAGCAGATGCCAGATATCAGCCGACCCGGGCCGGTCGCGGGCGATCGCCGCCGCCAGCGCCTCGGCGTCTTCCAGCCGGCCGGCCCGCAGCGCCGCGAGGCAGTGCCGGAACGGCTCCAGTCCCATCAGGCCCGGATCGAGCAGCGCCACCCCTCACTCCCCGCGGCCCGAGAAGGCGAGCAGCCGATCCAGTTGCCGGTCCTGCTTCAAGTTCATCATCCGGATTTCGGCGCTGCGCCGTTCCGCTCCGCCTTGGGCGCCACGCCGCATCCAGCGGCGGACGGCCCAGCCCAGGGTGCCGTCCGGCCCCACCCGTTCCATCCAGCGCACCGCGCGGGGGGCGTGGACGGTGAAGATTTCATCCTCCAGCGAGATGATGGCACCGCAACCGCCCGGGTCGCCCTGGCGGGCGCAGCGGCCGAACAACTGCCGGTCGACACGGCGGGAGTCATGATACTCGGTCAGGATGACATAGAGGCCGCCGCTTTCGGCGACCCCGTCGGCGAGGCGGATATCCGTGCCCCGTCCGGCCATGTTGGTGGCCACCGTCACGGTGCCAGGCTGGCCGGCGACGGCGACGACCTCGGCCTCGATCCCGTCCTGCTTGGCGTTCAGCAACGCATGCGCGATGCCGCGCCTTGTCAGCACGGCGCTGACCTCCTCCGACGCGCCAACGGAACGCGTGCCGACCAGCACCGGGCGGCCCTGGTCGACCATCAGCGCGACCCGATCGGCGACGGCCCGCCATTTTTCGTCCTGAGTCCCGACCAGGACATCGGGGTCCCAGACCCGGCGGGACGGGCGATGCAGGGGGATCCGCACGACGTCCAACCCGTAGACCTGGCGGATTTCCCGCGCGACCTCCCGCCCCGTGCCGGTCATGCCGGACAGGCGCAGATAGCGGCGGAACAGGCGCTGATAGGTCAGGCGCGCGAGGGTTTCCCGCCGTTCCGTGGTCTCGCAACCCTCCTTCACCTCGATCAGTTGGTGCAGGCCGCGTTCCCAGGATCGGTCGGGCATGACACGGCCGGTCGACTCATCGACGATCTGCACCTTGCCCTCGGCGACGACGTAGTGCTCGTCCTTGCGGAACAGCGTCCGGGCGACCAGGGCCTGGGTCACCAGTTCCTCCCGCCCGCGCACCGAGTGCCAGATGCCGGTCACATCCCCTTCCTGGCACAGGCGGGTGACCTCCTCCCGGCCCTCCTCGGTCAGGCGGATCATGCGGTCGGCGAGATCGACCTCGTAATGCGTCTCCGCCACCAGTTCGCCGGCGATACCCAAGGCGCGGGCGCAGTGTTCGGCTTCGTCGGCGGGACCGTTGGAGGCGGACAGGATCAGCGGCGTCCGCGCCTCGTCAATGAAGACGCTGTCGGCCTCATCCACGATCGCGAAATACAGGCCGCGCAGCACCAGGGCGTCCTTCGCGCTGGCCTCCCCCTCTCCGCGCAGCTTGCCCAGCGCCCGATGCAGCCGGCTGGCGCCATGGCCGCGGGCGATGCCGTCACGCAGATAGTCGAAGGCGAGTTCCTTGTTGGTGCAGTAGGTGATCGCGGCGGCATAGGCGGTGCGGCGGTCGTCCCGCTCCATCCCCTGGATCACCACGCCGACCTTCAGGCCGAGGAATTCATACAGCGGCGCCATCTCCTCGGCGTCGCGGCCCGCGAGGTAGTCGTTCACCGTGATCACATGGACCGGATAGCCGCTGAGCCCGACGGTGCAGACCGGCAATGTGGCGGCGAAGGTCTTGCCCTCTCCGGTCGCCATCTCCACCAGCTTGCCTTGCAGCAGGCCCCAACCGGCCATGAGCTGGGACGGATAGTGGCACTTGCCGAGGGTACGGTCCGCGGCCTCCCGGATCAGGGCAAAGCATTCGCCCACCAGCGGCACCGTGAACCCCGCCCGCCGCAACCGGCCGCGCATGCCAAGCGCGAGGATCCGCAGCGCGTCGTCCGACAAAGCCCGCATCGCGGCCTCGTGCCGGTCGGTCGCCGCCACGATCGGGCGCAGCGCGCGGGCCGGGTCGCGCAGGGTTGCGTGCACCGGGCGGACCACGCGGGCCAGCAGGAACTCGGCGGTCCGGTCGTACCAGGGCGGCTCCTTCTCCGATCGCTCGAAGTAGGGCCGGCCCGGCGCGAGGGCGTCGGGATCGGTGAGGATGGCGATCCTAGACACTGAAGCGGGACAGAAACAGCAGGCGCAGGGAACGGTACCACTGCTCACCCAGGGTCTCCGGCGCATGCTCGAACCGGATCAGGACCCGCTGGCCGAACAGGGAGAAGGATGGCGCGTCCTGCAATAGCACATCGAACTGGAACATCCGCTGCAATGCCTTCGGCCCCTTCGAGTCCCTCGGGTCCGTCGCGATCAATCCCCCTCCCTCCATCGCAAATGCCTTGCTCGGCAGATACTCGTCGCCGGCGGGAAACTCGCGGGAGATGCGACCGAGATACATGGTGTGCGCGCGGTTCATGACCCGCACCTTCACCTCGTCCGTCGCGAGGCGGACATCGGCGGTCGCCTCCTGCGGGACAACGACGCGGATACGCGGCGGCGTGGGGCCGATGACGTAGCCGATCAATTCGCCCTTGCGGTAGTACCGCCCGGGCATGTCGTCCATGTTCGGGACCATGAACACGCCCTCGGTCTTCGCGCGGACGGTCAGGTCGGCGGCGCGGGCGGTGGCGACGGCGAGCGTTGCGCGTTCCTGGCGCAGCTTCTCCCGGATCACTGCGGCCTTCACCCGATCGGTCGCCGCCTCCATGACATGCAGCGCCTCAAGCTCGGTCACCTTGGCCTGGGCGACCTGGAAATGTGTGAACAAGGCGGGTTCGGTCAGGCGGACCAGCGGATCGCCGATCCGCACGTCGGTCCCAGCGCGGGCCACCAGTTCCTGCACGAAGCCGCCGCTGCCGGCGCGCACAAGCGACTCCTCGGGCAGCCAGACGACGCCCTGGGCGTGGGAGTGGTACGGGATCGGCACGAAGGCGATGAACGCACCGATGACGGCGAACGCCGCGCCGGTCACCAGGACCCCCCGCCGGCGCCGCCCGCGCAGACGCGGGTTGGTGGCCAAATGCCGGATGCCCTTGATCAGCGGCATCGCCACCATCGCGCCAACCGCCCAGCAGGCCAGCAGGATGCCGAAGATGAAGAACTTACCGGCGATGAACAGCGCGATCAGGACGGTGATGAAGACGCGGTAGATGGTGGAAGCCAGGCCGTAGAACAGCAGCCAGGCCTTCTCCGACCGGCTCGCATGCGGCGGTTCGACGTTGCGCGCGGCCAGCACATAGCGTTCCAGCAGATAGGACCAGTAGCGCAGCGAGCGGGCGGCGAGGTTCGGGATCTCCAGCAGGTCCGCCATGATGTAGTAGGCGTCGTAGCGAAGCAGCGGATTGCCGTTGAAGATCAAGGTGGAGATTCCGGCGATCAGCATGACGTTGAACAGGACGGCGCGCGTCACCCCTGGCTCGACCAGGATCCACAGATAGAAGGCGATGGCGGCGATGAACAATTCGACGATCACGCCCGCCGATCCGACGATGGCGCGGTGGTATTTGGAGCGGAACGTGGTCGCGGCCGAGGCCTCCACATACGGCACGGGCAGCAGGACCAGCAGCAGGACGCCCATTTCGTGGACTTCCCCGCCGCGGGCCTTGATCGCCATGGCATGGCCGAGTTCGTGCAGCGCCTTGATGATCGGGAAGGCGAAGTACAGCACGATCAGGTTGTCCATCGACAGCACCCGGTCGGTGAAGCCGTTGGTCATCGCGTTCCAGTAGGGCGCGATCAGGAACGCCGCCGGGAAGACCACCAGGCACCAGATTACCGCGCCCACCGGGCCCCACATCAGCCGGATCAGCCCCTGGAAGCGATTGAGGAACCGGTCGGGGTCGAGCAGCGGGATGCGGATCGCCATCGGGTTGCCGTAAGAACGGCGGGTCTTGGCGCTGACCTCCTTTTCGTGGCGGGCGAAGAGTTCGGCGACATCGGGGGTGACGTCGCTCTGCAACAGGTCGGCGGCGTGCAACTGGCCCAGAAGCTGGATCATCTCATCCTGGGTCGGCGCGTCCTCCCCCATCTGGCGGTTGGCGCTTTCCCACAGGTCGGCGACGGTCTTCTGGCCGTCCATCAGGGCGATGATCAGGCGGGCACCGGAGGAGAACCGCTGCACCCGGCCCGATGCCGGGTCCTGCAGCAGGTACCAGACCTCTCCGCGATACCGATGGCGGTGCAGGCGAGCATGGGAGCGCAGCCGGGGACGAAGGTTCTCAACCCGGTACCACAGATTGCTGAGAACCGGTGCGTCCGTCATCGCCGTGGCCCGCGCGCCCTCATGGCAGTTCTTTCCAGAACCACCACCGGGCCCAGTCGGTCAGGCTGTGCGTCCAGATCCAGAACAGGTTCCGCTCTCCGATCACGATCTTGCCCACGCCTTCCATGCCCGGGCGCAGCCGGTCGGACGGCGTGGCCAGCGTGGCCTCCACCCGGAAGAAGTTGCGCCCGTCCTGGGCCATGGACACGGGGGTGATCTGCTTGACCTCGAAGCCCAGGGACCGGGACGCCAGGCCCGACAGCGTCAGCGTGCCGGTCTGGCCGACGGCGATCGTGTCGATATCGCGCTCATCGACTTCCAGCACCACGCGGTAGGCATCGAGGGGGGCGATCTGGAACAGGATCTTCCCCTGCTCGATCGGCGCGCCGAGCAACTGGGTCAGGTCGCCGGAGACGACGACGCCGTCGAAGGGGGCGGTCAGCGTGGCGCGGGCCATCTTGTCGTTGATCAGGGCCAGTTGCGCCTCGGTCTGCGCGATCTGGGCGGCGATCACGACCATGGCCGGCCGGTCCTGGGTGGCAAGGGACTGGCGGTGCTTGCGCAGAAGCTGGTCGCGTTCGGCGGACAGCCTGGTCTGTTCCAGCCGCAGGTCGCGGTCATCGAGGCGGGCCAGGACCTGGCCTTCGCGCACCGTTTCGCCGGCGCGGACATCGGCCTGGACGATATGGCCGTCGAAGGGTGCGACGGCCGCGCGTTGCACCGCGCCCTCCACCACCGTCTTGGCGGCGACGCGATACTGGTCGGTGGCGATGGAGAAGAACAGGACCAGCGCCACGGCGACCAGGGCCAACAGCTTGACCCCGGGATGGCGCGGGCCGAACAGCGCCCGCATCCCGGCATGGAGCGTGTGCCCGGTGCGGCGGATCAGGCCGCGTTCATTGTCCCGCTTCAGGTCGAAGGTGGGACCCAGCAGGCCGCCGATGGTGGTGCAGAGCTCCACCGTTTCGGGATCGAAGGGCTGGCCGGTGCCGCGTTCCAGCGTCAGCACGCCGATCGTCTGGCCATCGACGGCCAGGGGCACCGAGCAGATGGCGATGTCGCGGAACTCCCGCGCCAGTTCGGCATGGGCGACGGCACCGGGATCGTCCGTTTCCCCCGATGGCCAGACCAGCGTGGCATCGAGGTCGAGGACCTCATCCATTGCATCGGCGATGCGGCGGACCAGGCCCATCTTGGCATCGAAGGTGGCGGTGTGGGAGATCGCCTTGACGACGATGCTGCCCGACTTCTCCATCCCCAGGCTGACGCGGTCGCAGTTCAGCCGGCCGGCGAGTTCATTGACGACCGCGAGCGCGGAGGGCGCGAACAGACGCTCCTGCGCGGCGGTGGCGACGAGGTCCATGGCCAGGCTGATCCGGCCCAGGCGGCGGTCGCCGTCGGCGATGGCGCGCTGGCGGAAATCGTCGATCAGCCAGACGCTGGCCCAATGCAGCAGGCGCAGCGCGCGCTGCAGGCCGGCCTCGGGTCCCGGGGCCATGTCGAGCACGACAACACCGTACAGCGTGCCGGCGACCTCGATCGGATAGCCGATATGGGCGGCCTGGTCGCGCGCGGGCGGGGTGGTGCCATCGGGGGCCAGCACGACGCCGCGCCGGTCAGCCAGCACCTTCTGCGCCGCGGTGGTCAGGTACTGGAGGTCACGGGTGGCATCCGGCCAGACGGCGGCGGGGGTGTAGGTGCCCTCGGCATCCGGCCCCAGCAGCAGCAGCGCGCCCCCCACCCGTTCGATCTGGGAGCAGAGGACGGCGAGCCAGCTTGAGTAGAATTCCGACCGGTCGCGCGCGGCGGAGAAACGAGCCCAGGCGATGGATTCCGCCCGGGCCCGATCCTCGGTCGCGATCGAGTAGATGGATGCTTGAATGGCCATGGGGCGGGTCAGAAACCCCTGGTCATGCCCCAGGCGGCGACGGGCCGGATGGCCCGTGCCACGATGGGGCGTTGGTGTGTTTCAGCCCGAGCGGGCATCAGGCCACCGGCGCTGCGTCCGCGTCCTGCGTCGCGGCGGGCGCCACGAGCGCGCCACCGTCACCCAGCGCGTGTTCCAGCCGGTCCTTCAGCCCCTCGAAGTTCCGCATGGATTGCAGATGCAGGTACAGGAGTTCGAGTTCGTCGGTCGCGGCGAGTTCCGCGAGCTTTTCCGCCGGCAGCGCCTTGAGCTTGGTGCGGCTGATGGCCTGGAACCCGCCCAGCGCGACCTTGCCGCCCGAGCCCATGACGACCTGCGCCTGCATCGGCTCCAGCAGGTCGAGCTCCCGGATCTTGTTGCAGAAGGCCTGGGTGCGGAGGAACTGGTTCTGGTATTCCTGGAGGAATTTCAGGACGTTCTCGACATAGGGGCTGGGCTTGCCATCGTCGGCGAACAGCGGCTGGCCGCGGCCTTCGCGGTTCAGGCCCGGATAATCCTCATCCACGCAGAGCACGAAGCGGTCGTCGGTGCGGGAGAAGACGAAGGGATAGCGGCGGACGAAGGCGGGGATGTACTTGGCGGCCCAGCCCGTGTCGTTGTCTGACACGAACAGGTTTTCGTTGCCGCGGATGCCGAGGATGACGGCGGGCATCAACTCGCCCTCGGGGCCGGCGAAGACGATCGCATATTCGGACGCGGCCTGGGGGAATTCCACGGCCATCAGCGGGACCGAGTTCACCTCTCCGGTGAACGCATAGTCGCCGCCGACCTCGACATGGGCGTCACCGTGGCGGGCGCGTGAAACCGGAACGGCCGTCTTGTAGATCAAGAGCTGGGTCATCAGGACAAGGTCTCCATTCGCATCCCGGCTATACACCGGGACGCGACACACTTGGAACGGTTAAGGTCAGCCCCCCGGCGGGCGCAAACGAATTCCGGCATTCGGGTTGCGGGCCGCGTCGTCCTGTCCGGCATTGTTCAGGAAGTCGCCCAGCCAGCCGGGGGTCGTCCCGCCGGTGGGTGCCTGGACGCCGTAGCTGCTGGTCCAATTGATGGTCGGCGCCGGCTGGCCATCCTGCCCGGAACGGGTCGGCGGCAGGGTCCGGATGCCGGCGGCGAGATACATGCCGCTCACGTCCTGGTTCAGCGTTTCCGGCAGGCCCATCGCGTTGCCCATTTCGTGCAGCACGGTGGACAGCAGGTCCATGCGGCCATCCGCGGCCCCGCCCGGCGTGGCCCCGAGCGCGCCGGCCCCGAGATCAGCCCCGAACTCGGCGTTGTCGGCCGGCGTGTCGTCGGCGAACCAGCCCCAGCCGCCCGCGTCGCGGTCGATCAGGATGCTGCCGCCCAGCGTCACGCCCAGCGCATCGGCCGGCAGGTTGCCCACCGCGACCGAGATGGTGTTGAGCACGGCCAAGCGTCCATCCCCCTCACCCAGGGCTTCCTCCCACAGCTTGCGGGCCTGGGCCACGATCGGTTCGAGGTCGGCGGTGGCGATCACGGTGCCGTCACCGCCGATCGAGGCGGTCGCGGCGATCTGCCAGATCGGCTGCGTGCCGGCGCTTTCCTTCACATCAGGCTCGGGCTGCTGCACTGGCGGCTGGCCGATGCCGATGTTGCCCTGCTGGGCGACCCAGGCGTCATCGCCCTCGATCACCATGCCGAGTTCGCCCATCGGTTCGCCGTTGCGGGCCGGGTCGGTGCCGTAATGCTGGGCCAGCGAGAGGTCGGCGCCCTGGCTTTCCGACAGGTCGAGCAGGAAGGACGCCACGGTCGGGTCATACTTGTCGATGATCGTCGGCGACGTGGCACCGGCGAAGGGCAGCAGGTAGGCGTTGTTCGGCCCCTCCCAGTCAACGAGGCGGTCACCGGCGGTGTTGCCGATCAGGATGTCGCGGCCGGCCCCGCCATAGGACAGGTCTTCATAGGACGGGTTGGTGTCGGCCTTGTCGTTCAGCCCTCCGTTGGTGTCGAGGTCGTCGTCGGCGTTGATCAGGTCGTCGCCCCAGCCGCCATACATCGAGTCACGCCCGGTGCCGCCGACGATCCAGTCGTTGCCGAGATCGCCGAAGATGCGGTCGTCGCCGTCGCTGGGCAGGGCCTGATACTCGGTGCCCTGGATCCAGAACTGATCCTTCGGCCCTTCGGCGGCGTTGAAGTTCAGGAACCACTCCAGCCCGTTGCCCTTGTCGTCGAGCTGGCCGGACGCGGTGAGCTGAACCTTCCGCAGCGGGTCGTTGACGTTGAACAGGGCGAAGCGGTTGGTCTCCAGCCCATAGCCCAGCGGGTTGCCCGGGTTGAACGGCCGGGTGAAGTCGCTGCGGATGGACGGACCGTTGAGCAGGCCGATGGAATTGTAGGAGGTGAGGTAGGCGCCATTCGACGCCTCGGCCCCCGAGACCGCGTCATCGCCCGCGCCGGCGTGGATCGAGTCATTGCCCAGGCCGCCGAAGATGATGTCGTTGGCATAGAGCGGCCGGAACAGCGGGTTCGGCTTGTCGCCCGGGTCGAGATTGTCGGGCGTCAGGTCGGCCGTGTACTTCAGCGCCTTATCGATGTTGATGAGGCCGATCAGCGCACCCGTATCATCCTTGATGAGCTGGTTGAGCTGGCCGGGGTCGATCGGGGCGATGCCATAGAGCGGCTCGCCTTTCTCGGTCCCGTTGCGGCTGGCGAAGATCAGTCCGTCATCGCCCAGGATGCCGTCATCGCCGGTGCCGCCCGACACCCAGTCGGCGCCGTAGCCGGCGACGATGCTGTCGTTCTGCGCGTCACCGAACAGCACGTCGTTGCCGACCTGGCCGAAGATGAAGTCATCGCCCGCCTCACCGTGGATTTCATCGGCGGCGCCGCGGTCGTCCTTGGCCAGGACGGCGTCGAAGTCGAAGCCGCCCGGCGTGTAGTCGAGCAACTGGACCCCACGGACCACGATCCGGTTGGCAGGATCGTAGTTGTCGTAGTTGAAGCTGACGAAGCCCCCGGCAACCCCATCGACCCCGACGATCCGGAAGATGTTGCCGTTGTCGCCCAGGATCATGTCGGCGTCGGCCGCATGGGCCCCGTCGCCCGCCGGTCCTTCATGATCGCGCTCGATCGCGACGCCCGAGCCGCCGAAGATCATGTCGAAGCCGTCGGTGCGCATCGTGGCCGTGATCAGGCTGAACAGCTCGGAGGACCCGCCGATGATGTCGTCCTGGCCCTGGTTGCCGAAGATGGTGTCGTTGCCGCGATTGCCCTCGATGTAGTCATCGCCGTCGGTGGCCGCATCGAAGGACGGGTTGATCACCAGTTCGTTGTTGCCGTCGCGCAGGGCCCGGACGAGCAGGTTGTTGGTCAGCGCGATCTCGACCGAGCCGTCACCCTGGATGGTGTCGTTACCGAACTGGCCGAAGATCATGTCATCGCCGCCGCCGCCCGCGATGTAGTCGGCGTCGGGCACCGTGACGATCTCGCCGCCCATGTTCAGCATCGTGATGACGAAGTCGTTCCAGCCGGCGATGCCGCGCGGATCGATCTGCGCGTCGCCGGTGACCAGCACCTTGCCGGCACTGGCGTCGTCGGTTGCGTAGAGCTGCGTATTCTCCAGCACGCGGAAGCGCGTGTTGATCTTATCGCCCCGCGTCAAGGACCGGTCCAGGCTGACATTGTCGCCGAAGATCAGGTCCTTGTTCAGACCGCCACCGAGCACGTCGTTGCCGGAGCCACCGATCAGCACGTCGTCGCCGTCGCCGCCCAGGATGACGTCATCGGCCGCGAGCAGGAAGTCGGTGGAGGCAACGAACACCACGCCGCCATCCGGGTGATACCGGCCGGTGCCGTTATCGCCGACGGCGATGTCGTTGCCAGCGCCGAGGCGGATCGCGTCGCGTCCGTTGCCGCCGAACACCAGGTCGAGGCCGATGCCCGTCGTGATGATGTCGGCGTCCCCGACCCGCGGTTCCAGCGTGTCCGCCTTGAACCGCAGCCCGTTCGAGAACAGCAGGGAGCCGTTGTCGCCGAAGACCAGGTTGTTGCCGTCGCCTGCGTCGATCCCATCGGCGCCGGCGCCGCCGATGATCGAGTCATCGCCCGTGCCGCCGATGATCGTGTCGGCGCTGCCCACCAGCGTATCGAGGCTGGTGGCACTGCTGAAGGCGCCGAGGTTGAACGCAACCCGGCCCGAGTCACCGAAGATGATGTTAGTGCCATCGCCGCCGTTGATCTTGTCGGACCCGGCCCCGCCCAGCAGGACGTCGCGCCCGCCCAGCGTCGTGATGTCGTCATTGCCGCCGAAGCCGATATCGGTGGTGCGGACCTGGCTGAGGTCGCCGGCCTTGGTGAAGCTCAACCCGCCCGAGTCACCCACCACGATGTTGTCGCCGGCGCCGGCGGTGATGATGTCATTGGCGAAGCCGCCGAAGATGATGTCATTGCCGGTGCCGGACAGGATGCGGTCATTGCCGCCGATGCCCGGGTCCAGGGTCGTGATGGAGGAGAGCAGGCCGTTCACTGTCGCCACGACGCCGCCATCGCCAAGGATGATGTTGGCGCCCGCGCCGCCGTCGATGGTGTCACCACCCGCGCCGCCGATGATGATGTCGGCGCCGATCAGGGTGGTGATCTCATCGGCGGAGCCGTCCGCGGTGGCGATGCCCCGGATTTCGGTCATCACGCCCGCAGCATCGAAAGTGACATAGCCGTTGTCACCCAGCACCAGGTTGTTCCCGGCGCCCGCGTTGATGGTGTCGATCCCGAAGCCGCCCAGGATCACGTCATCCTTGACCCCGGTCGTGATCTTATCGGCCCCGCCCAGCGACGTGATCGTGCTCTCCACCTTGGTGAGCACGCCCAGGGTGAAGGTCATCTTGCCGTTGTCGCCGATGACCACGTTGCGTCCGTCGCCGGCCCCGATCGAGTCATTGCCCAGGCCGCCCAGCACCAGG
>CANJSR010000040.1 GCA_947476855.1 Acetobacteraceae bacterium | reverse complement strand
CGGGCCACCACCCCCCACCAACGGACAACGCCATGACCCAACGCATCGGCATCGCCGGGATCACCGGCCGGATGGGCCGTCTCCTGGCCGAGGAAGTCCCCGCCGCCGGCGCCACCCTCTCCGGCGGCATCGGCCGCACAGGCACCGCCAATCCACCGCCCGCAGGCGCGCGCCTGTTCCCCGGCATCACTGAACTCGCGACCGTCTCAGACGTCGTCATCGACTTCACCAACGCGGCCACCGCCCAGGCCACCGCCTCCCTGATGGCGGCATCCGGCAAGGCCTGGATCCTCGGCTCCTCCGGCCTGTCGCTCGCCGATGAAGCCGCGGTCGAGGTCGCTGCCCGCTCCATCCCGGTCGTCTACGCCTCCAACTTCTCGGCCGGCGTCAACCTGGTCCTGGCGCTCTGCGAACGCATGGGCGCTGCCCTGCCAGCCGAACAATACGATGCGGAAATCGTGGAGATGCATCACCGCCAGAAGGTCGACGCACCCTCGGGCACCGCGATCGGCATGGGCCGAGGCGTCGCCAAGGGCCGCGGCCAAAAGCTGGAGGACGTGATGGAAAGCGGCCGGCACGGCCACACCGGCGCCCGCAAGACCGGCGCCATCGGTTTCGCCGCCCTGCGCGGCGGCCAGGTGGTGGGGGAGCACACGCTGATCTTCGCCTCGGGCACGGAACACATTGCCCTGACCCACCGCGCCTTCGACCGCCGCACCTTCGCGACCGGCGCTGTCCGCGCGGCGATGTGGGCGGCTGGGCGGAAGCCGGGGCTCTATTCGATGATGGATGTGCTGGGGATGTAGTCCCGACCGGCCTCGCTTGCGACCCGAGGCCGGTTCCAACCCGTCATGGCCCGCGCAGGCGGGCCATCCACGACCGATTGGCATCCCGGCCACGGGTCAGCCACTACGCCGCCATGCGGGCCGAAGCGTCCTCCAGCATCATGGACGCCGCCTTTTCCCCGATCATGATCGTCGGCGCGTTCGTGTTGCCGCCCACGACCACGGGCATCACCGAGGCATCCGCCACCCGCAGCCCCTCGATCCCATGCACCTGCAGCCTGGGATCAACCACGGTGTTCGGCCCCGTCCCCATGGCGCAGGAACTCGTGGGGTGCTGGTTCGACACCCCTGTCGCCCGGATGAAGTCGGTCAGGGCGTCATCCGAGGTCACGCTCGGGCCAGGTGTGATCTCCTCCACGATATAGGGTTTCAACCCCGGTTGGGCCGCGATCGTCCGGCACAGATGGATCGCCGACAGCAGCGCCCGCACGTCGTATTCCGTGCGCAGGTAGTCGAACAGCACCTTGGGCGGAGCGAGCGGATCGGGGGAACCGAGGCGCACCGTCCCGCGCCCCTCCGGCCGCAGATGCACCGGCATCAGCGTGAATCCCGGGAACGGATGCGGCGTCACCTTGTCCTTGCTGCGCTCCAGCGTGCTCCATTCGAAGATGTTGATCTGCAGGTCGGGCCGTTCCAGCCGCGGGTCCGACCGCGTGAAGACCCCCGCATGGATCCCGTTGCTCGCCATCGGACCCGACCGGAACAGCGCATAGCGCAGCGCGGCCGAGATCTTCTTCGGCCAACTCCGTTCCAGATCGTTCAGCGTGATCGCCTTGCTGATCCGCCAGTTCAGGTTGGTATTGAAATGATCATGCAGGTTGGCACCGACGGCGGGCATGTCGCGCACCACCTCGATTCCCATGTCCCGCAGATGCTCCGCCGGCCCCAGGCCCGAGAGTTGCAAAAGCTGCGGTGACCCGAAGGCACCGCCGGAGACCACGACCTCCCCCCGGCAATGCGCGACTTCCCGTCCGCGCGGAGATTGATATTCGACGCCGACCGCGCGCCCATTCTCGATCAGAACCTTGGTCGCATGCGCCCCGGTACGGATTTCCAGGTTCGCCCGCCCCTTCGCGGGTTCCAGATAGGCCCGCGCGGCGCTCCAGCGGCGACGGTTATGCGTCGTGGTCTGGTAGTAGCCGCAGCCCTCCTGGTCCTTGCCGTTGAAGTCGGGGTTGCGTGGAATCCCCGCCTCCACGCACGCCTGCAAGGCCGCCTCCGCCAGTTCGAACTTGCTGGGCTGGTCCGAGACATGCAGCGGCCCGCCAACCCCGTGGAACTCATCCGCGCCGCGGCCCTGGTCCTCGGCCTTACGGAAAAAAGGCAGGACGGAGTCCCAATCCCACCCGACACAGCCCCGCTGGCGCCATTCGTCGTAGTCGCGGTGATGCCCGCGGATATAGACCATGCCGTTGATCGACGAAGACCCGCCCAGCGTCTTCCCCCGAGGCAGATAAAGCTGCCGGTTCTGCAACTGCGGCTGCGGCGCCGTCTCGAACTTCCAGTTCACCTTCGGATTGACATAAGTGCGCGCGAAACCCAGCGGGATATGGATCCAGGGGTTGGTGTCGGGCGGCCCGGCCTCCAGCAGCAGGACACGATATCTGCCCGATTCCGACAGCCGCGACGCGACCACGCAACCGGCTGATCCGGCGCCCGTCACGATGTAGTCGAATGCATCGGCCATGGCTTTCCTCCTGGTTTCTTTTATGCCGGCAGCATTGCCGACCGGTCCGGTCGTGGCAATCCTCGGCCGGCCCGCCAGTTCTTCCATCGGTGTTACGAGCTTCTTTACCTTTCGCCGCCATCCTGCGGGGCATGAGCAGCCGTTCCCCCTCGGCCACCATGGCCCGCGCCCACACATTCGCATTCTCCGGCATCGAGGCCGTACCGGTAGAAGTCCAGGTCCAGATCAGCAGCGGCACGCCCGCGCTGATCCTGGTCGGCCTGCCCGACAAGGCCGTGGCCGAGGCGAAGGAGCGTGTCCGCGCCGCCTTCGCCGCGATGGGCCTGTCGTTGCCGCCCCGAAAGGTGCTGATCAACCTGAAGCCCGCCGACCTCGCCAAGGAGGGCAGCCACTACGATCTCCCCCTGGCGCTCGGCATTCTCGCGGCGATGGAGGTCCTGCCGCGCGAGGAGATCGCCGGATATGCAGCGCTGGGAGAACTGTCCCTGGACGGACTGCTCAGCCCCGTCGCCGGAGTCCTCCCCGCCGCGATCGGGGCGTCGGCCCGCGACCTGGGCCTGATCTGTCCGGCGAGCCAGGGTGGGGAAGCCGCCTGGGCCGGCCGGATCGAGGTGCTGGCGCCGCCAGATCTCCTGTCCCTCATCAACCACTTCAAGGGCACCCAGGTGCTGACCCCGCCCGTCACCGCCGGCGTCGCGGATGCCCCGCCCGGACCCGACCTGCGCGACGTGAAGGGCATGGAATCGTCCCGTCGCGCGCTCGAGATCGCGGCGGCGGGCGGCCACAATCTGCTGCTGATCGGGCCGCCCGGCGCCGGCAAATCCATGCTCGCCGCGCGCCTGCCTGGCCTGCTGCCTGACCTCGACCCGCGATCGGCGCTGGAGGTCAGCATGGTCCACAGCGTCGCCGGCCTGCTGGATGGCGGGCGGCTGGTCATGCGCCCGCCGTTCCGGGAGCCACACCACTCCGCGTCCCAGGCCGCCCTGGCCGGTGGTGGGCAGAGGGCGAAACCGGGGGAGGTTTCGCTCGCCCATCGCGGCGTCCTTTTCCTGGATGAATTGCCGGAGTTCCCCCGCCAGGCGCTGGAAGCCCTGCGCGGGCCGATGGAGTCGGGGCGGACAACGGTGTCTCGTGCGACCGCCCATGTGACCTACCCGGCCCGGTTCCAGTTGGTCGCGGCGATGAACCCCTGCCGCTGCGGGTATCTCGGGGATGGATCGCGCGAATGCGGGCGGGCGCCTCGGTGCGGGGAGGACTACCGCAACCGGATCAGCGGGCCGGTGCTCGACCGGATCGACCTGGCCGTGGACGTGCAGCCGGCAACCGCCGCGGAACTCGCCCATGCCCCGCCGGGGGAGGCCACCGCGGTCGTTGCCGCAAGGGTCGCCCGGGCGCGGGCGGTGCAGACCGCCCGGTACGGCGCCGACGGGCCGGCCTGCAACGCCGAGGCCGATGCCAAGGACATCACACTGCTGCCGGAAGCACACCGCCTGGTCGAGCAGGCGATGGAGAAGCTCCGCCTCTCACCGCGCGGCTACACCCGCATCATCCGCGTGTCCCGCTCGATCGCCGACCTGGCCGGCGCGGACAGCGTGGCCCGCCCGCATGTCGCCGAGGCCCTGGCGTTCCGACACCGCGTTCCCGGCCGATCTTGAACAGGAGAATTGAACTTGATACCTATCACGGAAATTGTTATACGCAGGGCAAGGCTGATCCTCCAGCGCAAGCGTGTCTTCGATGACGGGATGATCGCCGAGATGGTTCTGTGGGAAGTGCCTACGCCGGTGCAAGGGTCCGCGCATCGGCTCAAGTATTCCCTGTTCTATGGCAATGAAGAAGGACGCCTGATCGGATACGACAACGAACGCGGCAAGGGGGATCACCGTCATTATGGCCCGCATCAGGAGCCATATGCCTTTACCTCCCCGGAACAGCTCATGGCTGATTTCCTCGCCGACGTCCGTGCCGCCCGCCGGCAGTGCTGAAAGGACAAGATCATGTCTGATGTGAAGGTCATCGTGGGTGGGTCCCTCGAACAGGACGCCGCCGATTTCCTGGATGCCTGGAAACGGACGGAAAGCGGCGAAACCGTTGCCGCCAGCCGGGTCCTATCGTTCGACTCCTGGGAAGGTCTGTCCTCGGTCCTGACCGGTGAGCGTTATCGCCTGCTACGCTACGTCCACGGCCATCCGGGCCTGACGATCAGCGGCCTGGCGCGGGAGATCGACCGGCAGTACAGCCGTGTCCATGTCGACGTGACCGCCCTGGAAACCGCCGGGCTGCTGCATCGGGTCGACGGAGGCCTGCATACGACCGCTGACCGGATCACCGTGGCGATCGCCCTCTAACCCTCCCGCCGGAAGGCGTCGGCGATCCGGCGCACCCGGCCCGAGGCATCGACCAGCAGCAGGTCAAAGCGCACACCGTTCATCCCCCACGCGGGGTTTTCCGCCAGGATCAGGTCCGTCGCTTCCAGCAACCGGGCCTGTTGCCGAGGCGTCACCGCGACGGCCGCCTCGGCCAGTCGGGCACGGGCCTTCACCTCGACCACCGCCAGAAGTCCCTCGCGTTCGGCCAGGATATCGATCTCCCCGGCGGGCGTACGACGGCGGCGCGCCAGGATCGTCCACCCATCGGCGCACAGGGCCGAACAGGCGGCATCCTCGGCCGCGACACCGCGGGCGTGGGACGTGGGGCGAGCGCTTCCTTCCATGATGCAGGATGACCCCGAACCGGTTAACATCCCCCTAACGAAACGCCACCAAGAGAACCCGCCATGCCCCGCTTCAAGGACGACCTTCCCCACGGCGTCATCCCCGCCACCCTCCTGGCGCTGAAGGACGATTGCTCGATCGACGAAGCCGGCACCCGCGCCCATCTGCGCGATGTCGCCCGCACGCGCGGCCTCTCGGCGATCACGGTCAACGGCCATGCCTCCGAGGTCCATGCCTGCACGTTCGAGGAACAGGAACGCATCCTCGACGTGACCATGGAGGAAGTCGGTGACCGCCTGCCCGTTATCAGCGGTGTCTGGGCCGATGGCTCCCATCAGGCGGCGAAGCTAGCCCGCATGGCCGAACGGCATGGGGCCGCGGCGATCCTGGTGTTCCCCTCCCAGGTCTTCTCCATGGGCGGGCAGCTTCGGCCCGAAATGGCGATCGCCCATTTCTCCACCATCGCCGACGCCACCGACCTGCCGATCATCGTCTTCGCCTACCCGGAACGCAGCACGCTCAGCTATCCGCTGGACACGATCGTGAAGATGGCCGAGGCCATCCCCTCCATCCGTGCCATCAAGGACTGGTGCAACGATCCGATGCTGCATGAGCGACAAATCCGCACGCTCCAGTCGCTCAGCCGCCCAGTCAACGTGCTGACCACCCATTCGGCCTGGCTCATGCACTCCCTGACGATGGGCGCGGCGGGGCTGCTGTCCGGTTCGGGCAGCGTGATCCCCGACCTGCAATCCGCCCTGTTCCAGGCGATCCAGGCCAATGACCTGCGGCGTGCCCGCGCGATCAACGACCGCATCTACCCCCTGGCCCAGGCCTTCTACGCCGCCCCCGCCCTGGACATGCACAACCGTATGAAGGAATGCCTCGTCATGCTCGGCCGCATGGAACGCGCCGTGGTCCGACCGCCCTTGGTCCGCATCACCGACGCCGAGCGGGACCGCCTGCGGGAGGCTCTGCGCCAAGCCGGTATCGGACCCGAGGGCGCACTGGACCTCGCGGCCTGAGCAGGACAGTCCCGGGGTGGGCGTGAGCCACCCCGCCAGCCGCCTTGCTCAGACCCGTTCGCTGAGCCTGATCGCCACCTTGCAACCCGCCTTGATCGCGGCTGACAGGAACCGATAGCCGGGGGCGTCCTCCGCCCCGTGTTCCAGGCCGATGTCGCGGTGTTCCAACTCCTCGGCGCGGAAGGTTTCGATCGTCGCCCGCAGCGCCGGTTCCCGGTCACCGAGGTCCGCGATCTGCGCGCTGTAGTGTTCGTCGATCGCTTCCTCCACCGCGACGGTGCAGGCCATTGCCGCGCGTTCCCCCATCGCCGCCGTCACCGCGCCCAGGGCGAAACCGGCCAGGTGCCAGAACGGCAGCAGCGCGGTCGGGCGGACGCGACGCCGAGCGATGAGGCCGTTGAAAGTTGTGAGGTGGGCTTGCTCCTGCGCTTGCATGTGGCGGATCAGGTCTGCCTTGTCGCTGTTCCGCAGCACCGCCAACTGCCCGGCATAGATCCGCGTGGCGCCGTATTCGCCGGCGTGGTCCACCCGCACCATCCGGGCCACGGCCTGGTCGGCGGGTGGATCACCGGGCAGCGCGCGGGATAGGGTTGTCATCGGCGGAAACTCCTCGGCGCCATCGCGAAGGCCAGCAGGGCGGCCAGCGTCGTGGCGAACAGCAGGTTGATGGCCGCCATCGACAGCGGCAGGAAGGGCACCAGGAACACTGGCTCATCGCACGGCTTGGACGGGCGCGCGGGCATCGAGGCCAGCCGATCCGCGATCGACCCCATCGACATCGACGGCGCCGCACATTCGGGCAGAGGGCTCGGCCACCAGCCGAACTCGACGCCGACATGCACGAAGGCGATACCCGCCCCGCCGGCGATCACCCCGATCATCCCCCATGCCATCGCGCGCCCCGCGGGGCCGGGCAGGAAGGCCGCGGCGATGCCGCAGAGGGCGGCGATCCGGTAGGGCCAACGCTCCCACAGGCACAGCGCGCAGGGCACGAGTTCCCCGAACGTCTCCGACCCGTGCGCCACGGCCAGGGCGATCGCGCAGGTCAGGGCGCCTGTCAGGCCGATCGTGCGGACGGATGATCGTCTCATGCTCCGCATTTGGACCCGCATGGGCGGTCGCGCAAGTTGCCGATCCGCGCTACTGTGCCGACCTTGATATCGGGGAGAGACAAGCCATGCAGCGCATCGTCTGGGGCCGCAAGACGTCGAGCAATGTCATGAAAGTGCTGTGGGGGCTGGACGAACTGGGCCTGCCGTTCGAGCGGATCGACGTCGGCGGGGCGTTCGGCAAGACCGACACGGCGGAATACCGGGGCATGAACCCGACCGGCCTGGTCCCGACGCTCCAGGAAGGCGACTTCACGCTGTGGGAGAGCAACGCGATCCTGCGCTATTTGTGCCACGCGCATGCTCCCAACTCGCCGCTCTGGCCGCAAGAGCCGCAGGCGCGCGCAAACGTCGACCGCTGGATGGACGCGCAACAGACGACGTTCAACCGTCCCATGAGCCAGGTCTTCTGGGGCCTGGTGCGCACGCCGGCCGACCAGCGCGATATGGCGGCGCTCCAGCAGGCAATCCACGACACCGCCAAGGCCTGGGGCTTCATCGAGCCGCGTCTGGGCCAACACGCCTTCATCGCGGGTGCGGACTTCACGCTGGCCGACATCCCCTGGGGCGTCCACGCGCATCGCTGGTTCAACATGGACTATCTGGGACTGGAGCGGCCGGACCTGCCGAACATCCGCGCCTGGTACGACCGGTTGTGTGAGCGGCCGGCATATCGGACGCACATCTCCAGCCAGGCCGTGGTCTGAGGGAGGGAGAAGCCGAGCGGGGCGGGGGAAGCGGGATAAAGGATGTCGCGCTTCGTGGATGGGTCCCCGTCCTGGTTTTCCCTCGGCTGATGAAGCACGGAGAAAAAGGGAGGAGTCACCAAGGATCACGGAGGAGCCTCACGGGGCAACGGCCGATGTTCACACACCCTCCACTTACCTCCGTGCAACCTCCCTGCTTCTCCGTGCTGAAAAAGCGGTGGTCGATCCCAACACCCAACCACCGCCCCTGAAACGGAAAGAACCCTCCCTCAAACCACTTTGTGCGTCTGGTCGTCGATCAGGTGCATGTTGTTCATATCCGCCGCCAGCGGCAGGATTTCCCCGGGACGAGCAATCGTCAGCGGATCGACCCGCGCGCACATGGCGACGCCGTCGATGAAGAAGTGGACCAGGGTCTCCATCCCCATCGGCTCCACCACGTCCACCAGCGCGTTCATCCGCTGCACGCCGGCCTTCGGGTTCTCCCGCGTTTCGGTCAGATGCTCGGGGCGGATGCCCAGCGTCATCCGCTTCCCCTTGTGCGGCCCATAGCGGTCGACCTTCCCGGGCGGCACCGCCAGCTTCGTCCCGTCCGCCAACTGGATCTTCAGCCCACCATCGTCCAGCACCTGCACCGGCAGGAAGTTCATGGCGGGGGACCCGATGAAGCCCGCCACGAACCGCGTTGCCGGGTTGTGGTACAGCTCCTGCGGGGCGCCCACCTGCTCGATGATGCCCTGGTTCATGACGACGACGCGGTCGGCGAGCGTCATCGCTTCCACCTGGTCATGGGTGACGTAGACGGTGGTGGTCGGCACCATCTGATGGACCTTCTTGATCTCGGTCCGCATCTGCACGCGCAATTTGGCATCCAGGTTCGACAGGGGCTCATCGAACAGGAACACCTTGGGGTTGCGCACGATGGCGCGCCCCATGGCGACGCGCTGACGCTGCCCGCCCGACAGGGCCTTGGGCTTGCGGTCCAGCAGGGGAACGATATCGAGCATCCGCGCGGCTTCATCCACGCGCTTGCGGATTTCCTCCTTCGGGAACTTCCGCAGCTTGAGCCCGAAGGCCATGTTCTCAAACACGGACATGTGCGGGTACAGCGCGTAGTTCTGGAACACCATGGCGATGTCGCGGTCGCGCGGGGGAACGTCGTTGACGACATCGCCGCCGATCCAGATTTCGCCGTCGCTGATCTCCTCCAGCCCCGCGATCATCCGCAGGGTGGTGGACTTGCCGCAGCCGGAGGGGCCGACCAGCACCACGAATTCGTGGTTGGCGATGTCCAGGTCGATGCCTTTGACCGCCTGGACGCCGCCCTCGTACTCCTTGACGATCTTCTTGAGTGAAACCTCGGCCATGGGACGTTTACCCCTTAGTGGCGCCGGCGGTCAGGCCAGCGATGTAGTAGTCCATCAGGAACGTATAGATCAGGATCGGCGGCAGCGCGCCAATGACGCAGGCAGCCATGATCTTGCCCCAGGCGAAGACGTCGCCGCGGATCAGTTCCGACACGATGCCGACGGTCAGCACTAGTTGCTCGCCCTTGTAGAGGAAGGCCAGCGGATAGAGGAAGGCACCCCAGCCGACGGTGAAGGCGAAGATCGTAGCCGCGATGATGCCGGGCAGGGCGACGGGGATGAAGATCTGGAACAGGATCTGCATGTAGCTTGCCCCGTCGATCAGCGCCGCCTCGTCCAGTTCCCTTGGGATGGAGCCGAAATAGCCGATCATGATCCAGGTGCAGAACGGCACCGCCAGCGTCGGGAACAGCAGGACCAGCACCCAGGTGTTGTCCAGCAGATTCATCCAGCCGACGATCTGGAACAGCGGGATGAACAGCAGCGAGGGCGGCACCAGGTAGGTCAGGAACACCCCCGTCGCGATCGCCTGGCTGCCCTTGAAGCCCATCCGCGACAGGCTGAAGGCCGCCAGGATGGCGATCGACATGCTGATGATGACCACCAGCGTCGTCACCCAGGCGGAGTTGAAGAAATACCGCTGGAACGACGGGCTGGTGATCAGCTCGACGAAGTTGCTGATCGTCGGCGATTGCACGATCCAGGGATTGCCCTTCTCGGCCGAGATTTCGGCCGAGGTCTTGAGGCTGGTCATCAGCATGTAGAAGGGCGGGGTCAGGAACATGATGACGAAGGCGGTCAGGGCGGTATAGCTGCCCCACAGCGCCCATTGGTGCTGGCGGCGCAGGCTGCCGCTGTTGCTGCGGGCGCGGGCCCGCGCCTGGTCGGCGGTGGTCGCGCTCATGTCAGTTGATCTCCTTGGTCCGGCGATTCACGCCGCGCAGGATGAAGAAGGCGAAGGTCGCCAGGATCGGCAGCATGAACAGGCTGACCGCGGCACCGCGAGGGATGTTGCCGGACTGGATGCCGATCGTGAACGCGTAGGTCGCGAACAGATGGGTCGAGTCCTGCGGCCCGCCATTGGTCAGGATGCGGACGATGTCGAAGTCGGCGAAGGTGACGATCAGGGAGTACAGCATCGTGATGGCGATGATGTTCCGCATCATCGGCAGCGTCACATAGATCAGCTTCTGCCAGGCATTGGCCCCGTCGATCGAGGCGGCCTCATACAACTGGTCCGGCACCGATTTCAGCGCGGCCAGATACATGATCATGAAGAACGGTGCGCCAAACCAGGTATTCACCAGGATCACCACGAGGCGGGCGTTCCACGCCTCTCCCAGGAAGGAGATCTTCTGGAAGCCCAGCCATTCCAGCGTCCAGTTGAACGCCGAGTAGGACGGATCGAGCAGCCACCACCACGACAGCGTCGACAGCGACAGCGGAATGACCCAGGGCACCAGCAGCAGGCCGCGCCACACCCGTTCATACTTGCCGCGGATGTTGTGCATCAGGTGCGCCAGGATGAAACCCAGCACCGCCTTGAAGATCACCGCCGAGACCGCGAACAGGCAGGACTGGAACAGCACCATCTGGAACGTGTTGCGCCCCAGCAGGAAGATGAAGTTATCCAGCCCGACGAACTCGGTCATCTTCCGGTTCAGCATGCTGAGGTAGATGCCATACAGCGTGGGCCACAGCTTGAGCCCGAAAATGATGGCGATCAGCGGCAGACACAGGATGATGGCGGTAACCGAGCGGCGCCGGCCCAACTTCCGCAGGCTGCCGACACGGCGGGGGGCGGCGACGGGTTGGCCGGATCCAATCGCAACGCCGGAACCATCTGCCATCGCAAGTCTCCATGAATAACTAGAATCGCACGCCGCCCCGATAACTGACGAAGCCGGTGCATCGTGCCTGGATCGGCGGCCGGACACGCCCGCGCGGGGCATGACCGGCCTGGCGGAAACAGCCCTGGTGCCGCATGCGGGGGAGAAACGAACCCGGGACCGCGTCGCCGGATGGATGACGCGGTCCCCGGGCCGGTCAGCCCTCGGGGGGATGCGGAACCAGGGGGACGTGCCCCCTGGAAATCAGCTCAGGAAGCCTTCGATTTCCTCCTTGGCCCAGGCGAGCACCTGCGGGATCGTCTGCCCGGACTTGAGCTTGGCAAGCATCGTCGAGGGTGTGCCGCGGTTGTACATCTGCACCGCGATTTCGGGCGGCGCCGGCATCATCGACAGATGTTCGATCTGGTTGTGCTGGCGGCGGACGGGGTAGTTGTAGACCGTGCCCTCGGGCGGGCCGATCTTGTCCCACACCGGCGCGTCGGCCATCTTCTGGAACGGCGGCAGATCATAGCCCATGACCGCGGTCGACCGCGCATCCACGTTCGGCGCCTGCATCAGGAACTCGGCCAGTTCCTTGGCGCCGGACTTGTTCTGCGCGAATTCCCAGATGCCCCAGAAATTCATGCTGTGCGGCATGAAGCGGCCCTTGGGACCCAGCGGCGCGGGGAAGTGCCAGGTGTCGGCGGCCACCGCCGGCGCGTCACGCACCGCAACGGCCCAGGCCGATGGCGGATTCCAGATCAGCGGCGTATTCCCGGAAATCAGTGCCCGGTTATTCGACGCATCGTCATAGCTCGGCGCTTCACCAGGCAGCCATTTCACAAGCTGCTGGGCGTATTCCAGCGCCTGCCGCACGGCGTCGGAGTTGAGTGCCATCTTGCCTTTGGCATCGACGAGTTCGGCGCCGAAGGCCGCGAAGATCGAGCCCGCGGTGTCGACGCTGTCCGGCGTGGTGCCGACGCCGATCGCGAAGGGCTTGCCGGCCTTGAAGCAGGCCTCGGCCGCCTTCAGCATCGCCTCCATCGTCCAGCCCTTGGCCTCGGCCGTCTCGGGCACGTTGGCGGCCGGATACATCTTCGGCAGGTCGATGCCGGCGATTTCCTTCATCATGGAAATGCGCGCCGCCGGCCCCTTGTTCTGCGTACCCCAGCTTGACGGGATCGCTGCCCACTTGCCCTTGTGCATGCCCAGGTAGTTGGAAACGCGGTTGGCCGGGCCATACTGCGCCTCCAACCGGCCGACCACGTCCGAGACGGGTTCCAGCTTGTCGGCGTGGTCGCGGACGTTCCAGTTGGAGATCGTGATCAGGTCATGGCCACGGCGGGCCTGCGCCTCCGCGTTGATGGTCAGCAGCGTCTTCTGACCCATCGAGGTGATGAAATCGATATTCACCTCGACCTTGTTCTGCGCGGCCCAGACATCGACCTGCTTGCGGATTTCGACGTTGCCGGCGGGGACCCAATGATCCCAGAAGAACACGCTCAGCTTGCCCGCGGCGCCGGCGGAGCGGATGTGGACCCAGGGGAGGGCCGACGCGAGGGCGCCATACTTCAGTACTTTGCGACGCGTTGCTTCACGTTTTGACAGTATATTACGAGTCATTCGGATCAAATCTCCCTAAAGCCGCGCCACGGAGTGCCGTGATCAGGACCGTCGATCGCCCAGTGAACTCCGGGTCAATTGTTCCACGGTAAACCTTATGACCATAGAACAGCCGGGCGCAATCCGATGTTGCCGACAATCGACGATTTTCCGAACACTGGAAAGCCGAGTCCTGGACTCGTGATATCGGATATTATTGCCCGTTATCATTTTCATTGAAATCATGGTGAAATTATCGACAATGCGCGTTTATATGGCAAACCGCACGCCGAGAGGGCCGATCAAATCCATAACTTGTCCGCAAGAATGGCGCATTTTTCGCCATTTGGAATTGTGTTGACCGGGCGGCCGGGCAGATTCCGGTCCGTCACCCCATCCGGCTGCCTCATCGCGGCGCAGGCGGGACCCAATGGGGAGCCAAGGGGGACCCGGTCGGGACCCGGTGGGGATCGGGGTGGCGCGAGGCGGCCCGCTCGTGGCAGAGAGCGGTTCCGACCACGCACAGGACACAGCATGCCCGATCCCTTCGTCGTCCCCGAGGAAGCCACGGCCGCCGAGGCGATCGCCGCCATCGCCGAGGAACTGGCGGTCTTCGACGACTGGATGGAGCGCTACCAGTTCATCATCGAACTCGGGAAGAAACTGCCCCCGTTCCCCGAGACCTGGGCCGACGATGCCCACCGCGTCCCCGGCTGCCAGAGCCGCGTGTGGATGGAGGTCGATGAACGCGACGGCGTCCTGCGCTTCGCCGGCGCTTCGGACGCGGTCATCGTCTCGGGTCTGGTGGCGCTGCTGCTGCGGGTCTATTCCGGCCGCTCCGCCGCCGAAATCCTGGCCACCGATCCGGTTTTCCTGAAGGACCTTGGCCTGCTGGAGGCATTGTCGACCAACCGCGGCAACGGCATCGCCGCCATGGCCCGCAAGCTGCGCGAGGTCGCCGCCACGCGACGCGCGGGGTGACACGACACACGACCACCCGGGACGGGGGTGCGGCCGCATGAGCGCCGGGACCCGGGTCGGCGCTTTCATGGGCGCCTACTTCGCCTCCATCGCGCTGACCGCGTTCATGCCGCTGTTCTTCTCCGATCGCGGCCTGTCCGCGGAGTCGATCGGCCATATTCTCGGCACGGCCACCTTCCTCCGCATCCTGGCCGGGCCGGGCTGGGGGAATGTGACCGATCGGATCGGTCGCCGCCGGCCCGTCCTGCTGCTAGCCGGCCTGGTCGCAACCGGCATGGCGCTGCTTTTCCTGCCCGCGCACGGGTTCTGGATGCTGCTGCTGGTCGCCGCGGGGCAGGGGATCGCCGCCTCCGCCATCAATCCGCTGGTCGACTCGCTGGCCCTCGCACTCGCCCGCGAGGGGCGGATGGAATATGCCCCCGTCCGCGCCGTCGGGTCGGCCACCTTCATGGTCACGACCGCCGTCGCCGGCTGGGTGCTGGCGCTGTTCGGATCGTGGCTGGTCCCGCTGCTGATCGCCTGCGGCTATGCCACCGCCACCCTGTTCAGCCGCTTCCTGCCCGAGGCGCAAACGGTCCCCGCCGCCCCCCGCGCCTGGGCCGGCTTCGCTTTGTTCCGCAACCCAGGCTTTCGGCTGACCGTCATGGGCAGCGGGCTCATCCAAGGCTCCCACGCCGCCTATTACGGCTTTGCGGCCCTCCTCTGGCGCTCACAGGGTCTATCGGACACCACGATCGGGCTGCTGCTGGCCGAGGGCATCATCGTCGAAATCCTGCTGTTCGTGCGCGGCCGGAAACTGGTCGAACGCCTCGGTCCCGCGGGCCTGACCGGTTGCGCCGCGCTGGCGGCCATCGTCCGCTGGGGTGTCACCGCGATGGAACCAGGGGTTGCGATCCTGGCGGTGATCCAACTGCTGCACGCGGCCACCTTCGGGATGCAACACCTCTCGGCGATGATGACCCTCAGCCGGTCCGTCCCGCCCGAACGATCGGCCACCGCGCAGGCCCTGCACGGGGCGCTGGGATACGGCGTGCCCAGCGGACTGATGGTTCTGGTGGCCGGGTGGCTGTACACGAACTACGGTGCCCTGACGTTCGCGGCGATGGCCCTGGTCGGCGGGATGGCATTGCTGCTGGTCCGGCCTCTGGCCCGTCTGCCGCGGTAGGGCGTGGAAGTGCCGCGGTCTGCCCATGGGCGCGAACCCGCGCGGTCGCGCGGTCACGGGCCTCTCTGATTCGCAATGGGGATGGCAAAGCTGCCTCCCCTGTTGCGTGGTACGTGGCCGGTTGAAAAGGGTGAAACCCCAACCCTTCCTCACCCCAGCCCGAACACCCCAAGAGCATTGGACCGGAAGATCCGTTCATGTTCCGCGTTCGACAGTCGGATCGGGAAGGCGGTGCGGGGATCGTCGTAGTCCCAATGCGGGTAGTCGGTCGCGAACATGATGCGGTCCCAGCCGATCCAGTCGAGCGTATCGCGCAGGTGGTCGGCCTGCTCGGGCTCCTCCATCGGCTGCGTCGTGAACCACAGGCGCTCGCGGATGTATTCCGAGGGCGGGCGCTTGCATTCCGGCACCTCGTGCCGGTTCTGCGCCCAATGCTTGTCCAGCCGCCAGCAGAGCGACGGCAGCCAGGCGAACCCGCCCTCGATCATCACCCATTTCAGGCGCGGGAATTTCTCGAACACGCCTTCCAGCGCCAGGCCCGCGATCTGGGATTGGAAGCTGTGGACGTTGATGTGGTGGTCCTGCAGGTAATAGCTGGGCCAGCCGCCGCCGGTGGAAGCATAGCCGCCGCCGACGCTGTTCACATGCACGGCCAGCGGCAGGTTGGCGGCCTGGCAGGCGGCGAAGATCGGCCAGTAGCGCTTGCGGCCCAGCAGCTCATTGGTCTTCGACGGGATCAGCACCTGGGCGAAGTTCGGGTCACCGGCGCGACGGGCGATTTCCTCGACGGCCAGGTCCGGGTCTTCGTGGGTGACGACGACCGATGCTCGCAGGCGGGGTTCCGGCTTCACCCACCGCTCGATCTGCCAGTCATTGACCGCGGTCGAGATCGCGGCGTCGAGGTCGTTGTTGCGCGCGGCGCCGTGCAGCGGGGCGAGGATGCCAAGGCCGATATCGCAGGCGTCGAGCAGTTGCTCGCGCATGAAATCAACATCCGACCCGGGCGGCCCGCCGGAGGCCGGCCAGGCGTCGCGGCGCGCGGTGGCGGGCGCGGCCTTGGGATACTGCGTGCCGGTGGAGAACGGGATGCGCGGCTGCGAGCCATAGTCGGCCAGATGCTTCTGCCAACGTGCCGCCAGCCAGGGAAACAGCTCCTTGTTGGAGCGCATGGTGGGATGGATGTCGCAATCGACGATTCCGGTGCGGATGCCGGAACCCGCGGCGCGGTCGAGAACCTCGCTCATGAGAGTGTCTCCTGCAGACGGGGATAGGTGGCCATGGGGTTGGTCACGGTGATTTTGTGGATCAGATCATCGGAAAGGCCCGGCGGCAAGGCGTTCGTGCCCTCGAAGTGCCAGTGCGGGAAATCGGTGGCGAACAGCAGCGAGTCGTCGGCGTCGATGTGGCGGAGGATCTTCTGGGTTTCCTCTGGGCCCGGCACGTCGAAAGGCTGGGTGGTGAAGCGGACATGCTGGCGCACCAGGTCGCCGGGGGATTGGGTGAACCAGGGCGTTTCCCCGCGCAGGCCGCGCCAGGACTTGATCGCGCGCCAGAGGAAGGCGGGCAGCCAGGTGACGCCGGATTCGACCATGACGACGCGGAGGGTGGGGAAGTGGTTGAACACGCCCTCGGCCATCAGGGAGAGCAACTGGCCCTCGAACCCCGCGGTCTGACCGACATAGTCATGGGTGAAATGGGTGGGCCAGCCGTTCGGCGTGGTGGCGTGGCGCATGGCGCTGCCGGCATGGATGGCGATGGGCAGGTCGTGCTTCACCGCGGCCTCGTAGATCGGCCAGTAATAGCGGCGGCCGAGGAGCATTTCGTTCATGCACAGAAGCTGGATGGCGACGAAGCGCTTGTCGGCGGCAAGGCGTTCGATCTCCTGGGCCGAATAGGGCGGGCTTTGCGCCGGCACGACCATGGCGGCGCGCAGGCGCGGTTCCTTGTCGAGCCACTGGTCGGCGACCCAGTCATTCACCGCCTGGCACAGCGCCTGGGCGAGGTCCTCGGAATGCACCGCCTGCGCGCCCCAGAGGCAATGGCCGATCGCCGCCTTGGTGCCGAACGCATCGAGGGCGCGTTGCAGCATGGGCAGGTCGGTCGCCGGCTTGCCGCCGGGCGCGCGCCAGTCGGGGCGGCAGGACAGCGGGGCGTTGTTGGGGTAGCTCGCGAGGTCGAGCCCGTCGGTCCCGCGGGAGGTGATCATCTCCCGCCAGGCCTCGGACATATAGGGCAGGAGGGCGGCCATGGAGGGGACGCCGATATGGACGTCACAGTCGATGGCGCCCTTGGTCAGGGGGGAGGGGTGGGTCATGGACGCTTCCGGTTTGGGCGGTTGCCGCCTTCAGTGATCGGTCAGGCTACGCAGATGGTGGGCCAGGGTGTCAATCGTCCGGACGGCTGCGTCGTTGTCATCCGAGCCAGCACCGGCCCAACCGTCGGCGGCTGCTTTGTTGATGTCCTCGATCGACAGGCAAGGCTGGTCCGGCCGCCATAGAAAGCCGAACACAGCGTCGATCCGGGGCGGCGGTTCGGCCGGGTTATCCACCCTTTGTCCCCGTGCTCCCAAACCCACCCTCGTTCCGCGCCGTCTCATCCAGGGTCTCGACTTCCGCCCAGCCCACCCGGACGACCGGGGCCAGCACCGCCTGGGCGATCCTGGT
>CANJSR010000039.1 GCA_947476855.1 Acetobacteraceae bacterium | reverse complement strand
TCACCTATGTTCTCGTTCAGCAGCAACGCGGTCCCTGACCGGTCTGTCTGCTTTCTTGGACGTTTCCTCCCTAAACTTGGCGGTGCCTTATGGCACCGCCATTTTTTTGTCCGGTGTCTTTTTCGCCAGGAACCCGGGCCGGCGTTCAGTCGCCGATCAGATGGGGGGTTTCGCGGACCAGCGCTTCGATCAGGCGGGTCAGGTCCTTCTGGACGCCGCCGAAATGCGCCAGCCGCTCGATCCGCGTCTCGTCCATGTACAATTCGCGGGAGACCTCGATCTGCAAGGCATGGACCCGCGTGCGGGGACGGCCGTAATGGCGGGTGATGTAGCCGCCGGCATACGGGTCGTTGCGGCGGACCATATAGCCCAGGTCGGACAACGTGCGTTCCACGAAGCGGGTCACGCGCGGGGTGCAGGCGGTGCCATGGGCGTCCCCCAGGATGAAGTCCGCGCCGCGCACGCCCGTCCGCGCCGGTTGGCCCTGCGAGGGCATCGAGTGGCAGTCGATCAGCAGGCAATGGCCGAACAGCGACAGGGTCCCGCCGATCAGCGCGCCCAGCATGTCATGATACGGACGCCAGAGATCGGCCACCCGCTGTTCCGCCTCCGCGAAGGACAGTTTTTCGCGGTAGATCCCCTCCCCCGAGGCAACGATGCGGGCCACGGTGCCTAGCCCGGCGGTCACGCGGGAGCTTGTTGTGTTGACCCATGACGGCAGCGGATCGGCGAACATGCCCGGATCAAGCTCCCACGGTTCGCGGTTCACGTCGCAGAAGGCGCGCGGGAAGGTGGCGGCCAGCAAGGGGGCGCCATGGGATGGGGCGGCGGCGAACAGTTCGTCGACGAAACTGTCCTCGCTGCGGCGCAGGCTCAGCGGGTCGAGCCGCGAGGATGCGATGAAGCCCGCGCTGTAGTGGCGGCCGGAATGGGGGGAGGTGAAGATCACCGGCGCCGTCTGGGTGATCGGCCTGGTGACGCGCAGCGGAGGGGTATCGTCCACCGCGGTGGCGCTGTCCTGATCGGCGGGGGCGGCGGGCACGTCCATCCGCCTATTCAACCTGGGGGCGCGGCCGATGTCACGCCCTTGTCTGATGCATTACGTGCGTCTGGGCAGATCGGCCAACACCGCGAGTACCGCCTGGACCTGTCGGTCCAGCCCATAGCGATTGGTGACCCAGTCCCGGTAGAGATGCGGCCGAGCGGCTCGGATCAGGGCGATGGCGTCGTCGACGCTGGCGAACAGGCACTCGGTCGGCCAGAGGCGGTCGGCGCCGGGGAAGGCGTGCACGACCGGGAAGGCGCCGACGGCCATCGCCTCTCCGATGTTCAGGCCGAAGCTTTCGTACATGGAGGTCGAGAGCAGGACACCCTTGTCGGCGTACCATGCCGGCATGTCGGGCACGTGGCCGTCGAAGCGGATCGCGTCCCCCAGGCCCAGTGCCCCGATCATGCGATGTAGATACCGGGCGGTGCGGAGATCGGTCAGCGCCCCGGCGACATGGAAGGAGCATGCGGGATCGGCCTGGCGCAGGCGATGCGCGACCTGCACCAGCAGCATGGGGTTCTTCTTCGGTTCGACATGGCCGACCCAGGCGATCCGGCGGCGGTCGGGCTGGCCCGGCTGGAAGCGCGCCGTGTCGATGCCGTTCGGCACGATCACAGGCCGAGCGACGGCGGCCTGGGGGAAGGATTCGGCGATCACATCGGCGATGTCGCCACCCACCGTCACCAGACGATCGACGCGCGACCAGTCGACGCGGGCCGGATGCTCGGTCTGCAACGCCTCGATCGAGTGCAGCCGCAGCACGCAGGGGCGGCCGGCCAACACATCGTTCCGGGTCGCCCAGACGGCGTGATCCCAGCACCATTCGAGCCAGACGATATCGGCCCAGGCAATCGCCTCGGCCAGCGCGGGGCCGGGCGGGAGGCTGACGAAACGCGTCTCGTAATGCTGCTCCAGCGCCGGGATCAGCGGTGCCAGGAAGCTGTCCTGGCGGGTCTTCACCCGATCGGCGAGCAGCAGGCGGGTCATGCGGGGCGGCTTTCGGGTTCGCGTGGTGGCGGGCGTGCCTCTCGGGCTTCGGCCCTGGGCATGTCGTGGCGTTCCGGCGCCTCGGCGCGCGCGGGTTCGGCCCGGGGACCGGTGTCCCGGCGGGGTCGGTCCGTGGATTCGCCCTGCGGTTCGCGTGGGCCGTCCCTTTCGGGTCTCCTCGGGATTTCCCGGGCGGCTTCCGCCGGGACTTCGGCCCGGGTCTGCGCGGGGGTCTCCGAGGGAGCGTCCGAGCGGGCGTCCGTGGGGGCTTCCCGCGTGACTTCCCGTTGGCGCGGCTCCTGATGGACGCGATAGGCCTGGATCTGCCGTTCGCTCGGGATTGTCGCGGTCAGGGCGCCGTCTTCGCCACGGAATTCGATCACGACAAGGCCGAGTTCCGCATCCAGGCGGAGCGACGGATTGACATAGGGCTTGGCGGCCGCGGTCGGCGGCTCCACCCGCGCGGGGCGGGTGGGGGGCGCTTTCGGGGCATCCGTCGTGGTGGGCGTGGTCCGGACGGGTGGGATGGTCAGTTCATTCGACATGGTGGGAACACCGCGATGATGCGCCGTTCTGGCACCGACAACACGATGACCCTAAGCCGCCGAGGTTAAGAAAGGGTTAACGCGGCCTCAGTTTTTCACCAGAACGACCGCCTCGACCTCCACCGAGATGTCGCGCGGCAGGCTGCCCATGCCGACCGCGGACCGAGCCGGGCGGCCATTCTCTCCGAACACCGCCACGAACAGGTCGGTGCAGCCGTCGATCACCTTGGGGTGCTGGCCGAAATCGGGGACCGCGTTGACCATCCCCAGCACCTTGAGGATGGTGTCCACCCGGTCGAGCGACCCCAGCGCGGTCTGGATATTGGTCAGCAGATTGAGGCCGCAGAGCTTGGCGGCCTCATACCCCTCCTCGATCGACACGGTGGCGCCGACCTTGCCGGTGATCATGCCGCCGTCATGCTTGCGCGGCCCGACGCCGGAGAGAAACAGCAGCCCACCGCCGATGCGATAGGGGACATAGTTGCCGATCGGGGCCGGCGGGGGCGGCAGGGTCAGGCCGAGGGCTTTCAGGCGTTCAGTCGCGCTCATGGGGTTCGTTCCTTATTCCGCTGCCTTGGCGTTCGGTGTCTGGGTCTGCATCAGGGCGGTCACGGCATCGGCGCTGGGGACCGTCTCGATCGCCGCCAGCTTTTCAAACAGTGGCGCGACCTGCGCGGCCGGCAGCGCTCGGCCGGCGCAGTCGGAGAACTTGGTCCACAGCTCGTCATGCGTCATCGGGATGCCCGCGGGGCCACGGCTTTGGTAGTCGTCTTCCCGGGAGGCGAGACGGCGGCCGTCCTTGAGGTGGACGACGACCTCGGAGCCCCATTGCAGGGCGCCGTCCAGGGGCATGTCGGGGTTCGGCCTGGCTTCGACGCGTTGCATCAGCGTGCGGATGTTGGGGTCGAGATGGGCATCGCCCTCGAAATGCACCAGCTTGACCGCCCGATCCGCCAGCGCGCGGGCGACGCAGTACTGGATGCTGAACTTGGCCGCCAGCGGGTTGCGCGGGTCCGGATTGTCGGTGTGCGGCAGGCGGCGGGCGTGTGGCATGACCTCGATCCGGGCGACGTCGCCGGGATGGAGGTCGTGGGTCCGGGTCAGTTCCAGCATGCGCCCGATCGAGGCATGGGTGCTGCCGCAGCACGGATAGGGCTTGAGGTTCGGCTCCGCCGGCCCGTCGGTTTCCAGCGGCGCGTACCAGTTGGCGAGGATCTTCGCCGTGTCGTAGGTGCCAGGCCCGTTGAAGACGTCGAGGAAGCCCTGCTTATGCTCGAAGGTTGCCGGGTTGGCGGTGTAGCCGGCCTGGGCCATGAGCACGGCGAAGATGCCGTTGCGGGTGCCGTGACCGACATGTAGCGGCTTGGTCATGGTGCCGAAGTTGGATTTTAGGCCGGAGGCGAAGGACGCCGCCATGCCGAGCGCGACGGCGGTGGTGTCGATGTCGAGGCGCAGGAGGCGGGCGCAGGCGGCGACGGTGCCGAAGATGCCCAGCGTGGCGGTCGGATGCCAGCCCTTGTCGTAGTGATGGAAGTGGACGCCGCGGGCGATGCGGCACTCGGTTTCGAACCCGACCACATAGGCCAGGGCCAGGTCGCGCCCGGTTACCCCGGTGCCCTCGGCCAGGGCCAGCAGCGGCGGGACCAACATGGCGGAGGGATGGCCGCCCATGACCCCGGCCACGTCATCGTAGTCCAGCGCGTGGGAAGCGACGCCGTTCACCAGCGTGGCATCCATGGCGCTGGTGCGGGTGTTGGTCGCCCAGATCAGCGCCGGTCCCGGCCCCTGCGCGACGCCGGGGATGCGGAGGACGATGTGCGGCGCTTCCTCGGCCATGCCGGCCAGGGCGCAGCCGATCGTGTCGATGAAGGCGTGGCGCGTCCATTCGCGGGAGGTCGGGGTGATGTCCTCATACCGCAGGGCATGGATGCGTTCGGCGATCTGATGGGCGAGGGTCATGCGGGGCCTCCTTTGGCGGGAGTTTGCGACGGGCGGGGGGCGGAGGGGAAGGGGTGTGGCAGTGAAGGTCAGGCAACCATCCCGATCATCGCCCGCACCCCACCGGCATCCAGTCCCTCCACCTCACGCGCCCTCGCGATCAACGCCTCCGCCCGATCCGCTGGCAGCTTCCGCGACAGGCAATCCCGCACCTTCACCAGGTGGTCTGCCTCACTGATCGGCGGCGCGCCCCAAATCCCGCGCGGGCCGTTGCAGCGCGTGCGCAGAACGCGGCCGTCGGTCAGTTCGACCTCCGCCTCCAGCCACATCCGGTCGAACCGGGCCGGAATGTCGGGCGACATGGTCATTGTGATCCGGTCGAGCAGAGCAACCATGTCAGGCCGAGCGATTTCGTGGTCGGTGAATGTGTCGATCCTCGCCCCGCCGCGCAGCAGGCCGGAGGCGAAGGTGTATTGCAGGCTGAACTTCCCCTCCAACCCCGTCGCAGGGTGCGGGCGGTTCACATACTGCATCACCGGCGTCGTCAGCCGCACCGCGCGGATCGCCGAGGGATCGGGAACCTCGGGATGCAATGTCATCCCGGCAGTGATCGCGAAATGGGTGCCGTACTGGGACGGAAACATCTTCATCGCATAACCTGGCTGCACGATCCGGAAGGGCGGACCAAAGTTCAGCAGATCGGCCGGCTCGAACGACTCGCCGAACATCTGGCGCGCATAACCGTTATGGGAGTCGAACGGTTCCGGGTTGGCGGTGAAACCCCTCGATGCCAGCAGCGCCGATTCCAGACCGTGCATCGCGGCAAGCCCGCAATGGGTCGATTTCGTCATGCTGCCGATATTGGCGTGCACCGTGCCGCAGCGCGATGACGCCATGCCCAGAGCGTGCGCCTGCTGTTCCGCGCTCAGCCCCAGCACATGCCCCGCCGCCACCGCCGATCCCATCGGACCCGTCAGGCCAGGCGGATGGAACTTGACGCCGCCATGCTCGTAGACCCGTCCGGCATGGCGGATCCAGGTCTGCAACTCGATCCCCTTGACCAAAGCCGTGATCAGGTCACGGCCCGAGACCTCTCGGATTTCCGCCAGCGCCAGGATAGCCGGCAGGTTCGTCGACAGCGCGTGGTTCGACGGCGTCCACATCGGCTCGAAATCCAGCACATGCATCGCCGCCCCGTTCAGCGCCGCGGCCAAGGTGGGCGCGGTGCGGAACCCGAACCCGATCGCCGTCGCGTCCTCCCGCGCGCCAAAGCCCCGGTAATGGTCGGCGAGGATGCGGATCGCCTCCTCCTCGGTCCCCGCCAGCGCGATCGCCAGCCCATCCAGCACCAATCGTTTCGCCGCCACGATCGCCTCGGGCGTCAGGGAGTCCCAGGTGGTGGCAACGATCTTCTCACACAGGGCGGCGGTCGTGCTCATGTCGCGGGGTCTCCGAGGGCGATGACGACCCTGATCGAACCCCACCCGGCGCGGCGCGGCAAGGCACCGGAGTCGCCTTCCCTCCCCGATCGGCTATGCTGCGACAACAAGCAGGCGGGAGGACCAAGCATGACCATCGCCGAAACCCTGGCCGAACGGATCGCGGCCGTCACGTTCGAGAGCCTGCCGCCCGACGCCGTGCATTGGGCGAAGGTGGCGATCCTGGACACCGTGGGCTGCATCCTCGCCGGCGCCAACGAGCCCTGCGCCCAGATCATCGGCCGGCAGGCAACGATCGGTACCACCGGCGGCGATTGCCTGGTCTTCGGCCATGACCGCCGCGTCGGCCCGCTGGAGGCCGCGCTGATCAACGGCACCGCGGCCCATGCGCTCGATTATGATGACTGCTCCGACACACTGGGCGGGCATCCCTCCGCCCCGATCCTGCCGGCCCTGTTCGCGCTGGCGGAAACCCGAGGCAGCAACGGGCGCGACTTCATCGCCGCCTATGTCACGGGATGGGAAGCGGAAACCCGCATCGCGCGCGGCATCAACTTCCATCACTACGAAAAAGGCTGGCACCCCACCGCCACGATCGGGGTCTTCGGCGCCGCTGCCGCCTGTGCCCGCCTGATGGGCCTGCCGCCCGAGCAGATCGCCCGCGCGCTGGCCCTGGCGGCGACGTTCTCATCCGGCATCAAGGCCAATTTCGGCACGATGACGAAACCGCTGCATGTTGGCCATGCCGCGCGGAACGGATTGCTCGCCGCCCTGTTGGCCAGCGACGACTTCACCGCCCGCGCCGACGCGTTCGAGCACAAGCAAGGCTTCCTGAACGTCTTCAACGGCGCCGGCAACTACAATGCCGACCGCATCACCGATGGATGGGGCGACCCATGGGACATCGTCAGCCCCGGCCTGGCGATCAAGCAATACCCCTGCTGCGGCAGCACCCATCCCGCGATCGACGCCATGCTGATGCTGGTGCGCGAACACGACCTCAAGCCCAGCCAGGTGGCCAGGATCGAGGCGCAGACCCATGCCCGCCGCCTCGCCCACACCAACCGCCCGGACCCGCAAAGCGAGCTGGATGCCAAGTTCAGCGTGCAATACTGCCTCGCCCGCGCTCTAGTCAGCCGCCAGATCGGCATCGAGCATTTCGAAGGCGACTCCTACCGCGACCCGGCCATCAGGGGCCTGCTGCCGCGCATCCTCGCGACCCCGCAGGCCGCCGTCGATGTGGACCTGTCGTTGCACTTCGGCGCCGATATCCAGGTAACACTCACCGACGGCCGCGTCCTCACCCGCCACGTCCCCCGCCCGCTCGGCCGTGGCCCCGAGGTACCGCTGCCATCCGATCTGTTGGAAATGAAATTTCTCAACTGCGCGCAACGCACCCTGCCCGCCGGATCATCGCACGCCCTTCTGGCGACGCTGCGCGGGATCGAGGGGATCAACAACATAAGGGGCCTGACCAATGCCATGGCCCCGCAGGATCGGGAGGCCGCCGAATGATCAAACAATTCCGCCTGCTGTGCGCCGCGCTGGCCCTGTCCGCCAGCGTCCCCGCTTTGGCCGCCGATCCGAACACGCTGGTCTACTACAACCTCGCGGGCAACCAGACGCTCGACCCGGCCGATCCGCAGAACAACAGCAGCTACGCCCACGACTCCCTGCTGGCGATCTTCGACCCACTGATCCGGCTGGACGACGCCGGCAATCCCGGCCCGGGCCTCGCGGAATCCTGGACACGCTCCGCCGCCCTTGATGAAATCACCCTGACCCTGCGGCGCGGCGCGACCTTCCATGACGGCACACCGGTCACCGCGGCCACCGTCGCCCAAAGCCTGGAACGCAACACGGCGCTCGACAAGCGCGCGGGCAGTTCCATCCGGGAGGCCATGGGCCTGATCGCGTCCATCGAGGTACTGGATGAACGCACCATTCGCCTGAAACTCAAGACACCAAGCGGACAGATCGAATCCTGGCTCGGTGGTACCGCCGGCATGATCCTCGCCCCCGCCGCCTATGCGGATGGCGCGGCCGGCGGCACGATCAAGCCGATCGGTGCCGGCCCGTATCGGGTCCGCGGCTTTGATTCCAACACCAAGACCCTATTGACCCGGAACGATACCTATTGGGGCGGCACAACCGACCGACCTCTCGCCTTCGAACTCCACTACGTTCCCGACGGCCGCGCTCGGCTGAACGCGCTCCGCTCGGGCCAGGCGACGGTGGTCTTGCTGGACCCGCGCCAGATCAATGAGGCCAAGACGGCCGGCATGACCGTCCAGGTCAATGAGAAGAACGCGTTCTGGACGATGTATTTCAACTCCAGCCGAGCGGGGCTGGCGGATGGGCGGATACGGCGGGCAGTGATGCACGCAATTGACCGGGAGGCGTTATCCGCCGCCCTCGGTTATGGCAGCACGCGGGCGACGGAACAGATTTTCGCCGGCGCGTCCCCGCTGAACATCAAGGCTTTGGACAATCGCTATCCCTACGATCCCGCCAAGGCGCGGGCTCTGCTGGCCGAGGCCGGGCTGAAAGACGGGCTGGAACTCAGCGTCCTGCTGCTGAACAACACCGAGTTCCGCCAGTTGGCCGAGGCCTTGCAGGCGATGGTCGCGGAATCAGGCATCCGGTTCAAATACGATACCGTCGATGTCTCCCAGTTCCCGCTGTTCTTCCAGAAGCCCTCCCGCGGCGACATGATGCTCGGCCGTTATGGCGGGCGCAGTGAGCCGGTGCAGATGCTGTTCGAGTTGGTCGGCACCGGCGGCCCGTTCTCTCCGGGAGGTGCGGTGACACCCGAGATCGATGTCCTTCTGAGCAAGGCCAAGGTCATGGACAGCCGCGATCCCGCGCGTCTCACCGTGTTGCGCGATGTCGTGACGCTGGTGTCGAACAACGCGGCGATCGTACCGATCATGACGCGGTCGAACGTCTATGCGTTCAAACCGGGCTGCGTCGTGAACCTGCCGGCCTACCTGCCCGGCGGGGCGGACCGTTTCAATGACACGCGGCTCGGGGCTTCGTGCAAGTAGCGATCAGGCGGCGAAACGTGGTTCGCCGTTGTCACCCATCTACGGTAGCCTTTTCGCAATCCTGGGCCGGAGTCACCGCAATGCACGTAGTCCCGCACTTTGGACGCCTCATCCCCGCCGCGATGCTGGCCCTTGCGCTTGCGGGGGCCACCGCCCCGGCCGGCGCCCAGCAGGTCTCGCCGCCATCGGCGCCGATCACCTCGGCGGCGGTGCAACCCACCGCGACCATGCCGCCGCAGGAAAGCGCGATCGTGCCTCCGGGCCGGCAGCCGCCGTCCCCCCAGGCGCTGGCCGGGCTGAACTGCCTGATGTTTGGCACCGCCGCGGCGGCCGGGGTGTTCATCTACAACGACGTCCTGATGGTCGCGATCAGCGGCTATGTGAACCCGACGTTGCTGATCCCCGCGATGGCCGCCGGGTTCGTCGCCGGCTGCGGCATGGGGAACACGCTGACCCCGGGCCTTATCTACCTGCAGAACCTGCTCTTCTGACCTACTCCATCTTCAGGCCGGCGGTCTTCACGATCTCACGGTTGATCTCGGTCTGGGCGGCAAGTGCCTTGCCGGTCGCAGGCCCGTCCATCGGCTTCAGCAGCACGCCCCGTTCAAGGGAGCGTTGGATCATCTCGGGGTTCTTCATGATCTCCGAAACCGCGGCATTCACCTTGTCCACGATGTCCTTGGACACGCCCGCCGGGCCATAGATGCCGTAGAAGGTGGTGGGGGTGATGTCGGGAAAGCCCTGTTCGGCCAAGGTCGGCGTGTCGGGGAAGCCGGGATGGCGATCATCACCGACCATCGCCAGCAGGCGCAGCTTGCCGGCGCGGACATGCGGCAGGACGACGATGTCGGACATGACCTGCACATGGCCGGCGATCAGGTCATTCAGCACGTCCGCGCTACCGCGATACGGCACATGCAGGATGTCAACCTCGGCTCGGCGGTTGAAGTTCACGACCATCAGATGGGACCCGGTGCCCGATCCGGGCGTGCCCCAGGCGATCTTGCCGGGGGTCGCCTTGGCCAGGGCCACAAGCTCCGCGACATTCGTTGCCTTCAGGGTCGGGTTGACCGCCAGGCCCTGGATCAGGTCGCCCACCCGCGCCATCGGGGTGAAATCCTTCAGCGGATCAAAATTGACCTTGGCCACGACCGGCACCAGGCCCAGCGTGCTGCTGGAGGCCAGCAGCAGCGTATAGCCATCCGGGGCGGCGCGGGCCGCGGCCTCGGATCCGATCATGCCGGAGGCGCCGCCACGGTTATCGACGATGAACTGCTGGCCCAGCGCCAGGGTCAGCCGATCCACCCAGAGGCGGGCAACGACATCGTTCGGTCCGCCGGCGGCGAAGGGTACGATGACCCGGACCGGGCGCTCGGGCCACTTGGTGCCCTGCGCCAGCGCCGCGGTCGCGGTCATGCCAAGCAGGATCAGAGCGGTCAGGAAACGACGCATCATGGCAAGACCTTCCCCGGATTCATGATGCCGCGCGGGTCCAGCGCGGCCTTGATCCGTTGCATGATGGCAAGCTCCGCCCCGCCGCGCCAGTCCGGCATCATATAGGGCTTGAGCTTGCCGATCCCGTGTTCAGCCGAGAAGCTGCCGTCGTACTCACGGACCACCTCGTTCACGACATCCATGATCGCGTGGTCCTGTTCGAGGAACCATTTCGGATCGGCACCCACGGGCTGTTCGAGATTGAAGTGGATATTGCCATCGCCCATGTGGCCGAACGGCACGCAGCGGACACCGGGGATCAGTTTCTCACAGGCCTTGGTGGCCTTGCGGATGAAGGCCGGGACTTTCGATACGGGGACCGAGACATCGTTCTTCACGCTCGCCCCTTCCCGCTTCTGCGCTTCGGAGTGTTCTTCCCGCAGGCGCCAAATCGCGGCGCGCTGGGCGTCGGATTCCGCGATGGCGGCATCGGTGACCGAGCCGGCCTCCATCGCCGCTTCCAGGACGCTTTCCAGCGACTCCCGCAGGCCGGCGTTCGGTCGGGGGGTTGCGAGTTCCACCAGGGCGTAGAACGGCGCGGGCTGGGACAGCGGGAGGACGGCGCCGGGGATGTGCATGAGGACGAATTCGGTGCCCAGGCCCGACATCAGTTCAAACGCGCTGATCGCGGCGGCATCGTGGGCCTGGATGCGGGCGAAGAGGTCCAGCGCGGCCTCGGCATGCGGCAAGGCGCAGAAGGCGACCGCGATCTCGCGCGGCTTGGGGGCGAGTTTCAGGATCGCCGTGGTGATGATGCCCAGCGTGCCCTCGGAACCAACGAATAGCTGGCGGAGGCAATAGCCCGTGTTGTCCTTGCGCAGCCGGCGCAGCCCGTTCCAGATGGTGCCGTCGGGCAGCACGACCTCCAGCCCCAGCACCAGGTCGCGGGCATTGCCATAGCGAACCGTGTTGTTGCCGCCTGCATTCACCGCCAGCACGCCGCCGATCTGCGCCGATCCTTCTGACGAGATCGACAACGGCAGCAGGCACCCGGCTTCCAGCGCCGCGTTCTGGGCGGCTTTCAGGGTGACCCCGGACTCGATGGTCATGGTCAGGTCGACCGGGTCGATCGCGTGGATGCGGTTCAGGCGAGCGGTGGACAGGACCAGTTCCGACCCGTCCTCGTTCGGCACCGCGCCGCCCACCATCGATGTGTTCCCGCCCTGGGGCACGATCGGCGTGCCAGCCTCGGCGCACAGCCGCACGACATCCGCCAGCTCCTGCGTATTGGCGGGCCGGATCACGGCCGAGGTCTTGCCTTTGTACAGGCGCCGCCAGTCTTCCGCATAAGGCGCGGTGTCGGTCGGATCGGTCAGGATGCCGCGATCCCCGACAACGGCGCGGATGCGGTCGAGCAAGGGCGTAAGGGCGGTGATGGCGGTATCGGGCATGGGTGTGTCCTCTCTGGTCCCGACGTTACCGCCTGGGAATGGCCACGGCAAAGGCCCCGGGAAACCCACATTGCGGTTCGGGCATGCACTGTCTACCGTCCGATACGAACGTGGGATAATGAGGCTGGGGAAGCAGGAAGGGCCGATGACAGAAGCAAGCGCGCCACCATCGGAACCGACGCCCCCCTGGCTCCGGCAGGACACCGCGGCCGGCTTGGTCGTGATCGCCGTCGCCGCCTTCGCGCTGTGGCAGGGGGCATCGCTGGCCACCGGCAGCCTGGGGGCCATCGGCGCCGGCATGCTGCCCCGCGCGCTGGCGATCCTGTTCGGCGGGCTGGGTGTCGTGCTGCTGGCCACCGCCCTGACCACCGACGGGGAACGCCTGGAACGCTGGAGCCTGCGCGGCCCGGTCATGATCCTCGCCGCCGTGATCACCTTCGGCCTGAGCGTGCGGCCCGCCGGCCTGGCTGTCGCCGGCCCGCTGACGGTGATCGTCGGCGCCGCCGCCAGCCCCGAGACACGGTGGTCGGAGACGCTGATCTTCAGCCTCGTCATGACCGCGTTCTGCGTGCTGCTGTTCAAGTTCGCCCTGGGCCTGGCCATACCACTGGCCCCCTGGCTGGTGGGGTACTAGGGCCATGATGGACCTGATCGCCAATCTCGGCCTTGGCTTCGCGACAGCCTTCTCTCCCGTCAACCTGGCCCTGTGCTTCACCGGCTGCCTGGTCGGCACGCTGATCGGTGTGTTGCCCGGCGTTGGCCCGATCGCCACGATCGCCATGCTGATGCCGCTGACCTTCAAGGTCGATCCCACCGGCGCGCTGATCATGCTGGCGGGCATCTACTACGGCGCGCAGTACGGCGGCTCCACCACCGCGATCCTGATCAACATCCCCGGAGAAGCGACGTCCGTCGTCACCGCGCTGGACGGACACGAGATGGCCAAGCGCGGTCAGGCCGGCGTGGCGCTAGGGACGGCGGCGATCGCGTCATTCCTGGCCGGCACGGTGGCCACGCTGGTGATCGCCGCGATCGGCGCGCCGCTGACCAAGCTCGCGCTGCTGTTCGGTCCGGCCGAGTATTTCGGGCTGATGCTGCTGGGCCTGACGCTCGCGGTCGTGCTGGCGCGGGGATCGGTGCTGAAGGCGGTCATCATGATCGTGTTCGGCGTCCTGCTCGCCACCGTCGGCACCGACCTGGAGACCGGAGAGGACCGGCTGACCCTGGGCCTCGATTCACTGTCCGACGGGATCGACTTCGCCGTGCTGGCGATGGGCGTGTTCGGCATCGCCGAGGTGATGCGGAACCTCGACGCGCCCGAGACCCGGGACGTCGTGCGTGCCTCCATCGGGCGGCTGCTGCCGTCCTGGGCCGACCTGCGGCGCTGTGCCGGCCCGATGCTGCGCGGCACCGGCCTGGGCGCGGCGCTGGGCATCCTGCCGGGCAACGGCGCGGTGCTGGCGCCCTTTGCGTCCTACACGCTGGAAAAGAAGCTGGCCGACGACCCCCGCCGCTTCGGCAAGGGCGCGATCGAGGGCGTGGCGGGGCCGGAAGCCGCGAACAATGCCGGCGCGCAGACCGCCTTCATCCCGCTGCTGACGCTGGGCATCCCGCCCAATGCCGTGATGGCGCTGATGGTTGGCGCGATGACGATCCATGGCGTCATTCCAGGCCCCCAGGTGATGACCAAGAACCCCAGCCTGTTCTGGGGCATGATCGCGTCGATGTGGATCGGCAACCTGATGCTGCTGGTCATCAACCTGCCGCTGGTCGGCCTGTGGGTGAGGCTCCTGCGCGTGCCCTACCGCCTGATGTTCCCGGCCATCCTGCTGTTCTGTTGCATCGGCATCTACTCCATCAACAACAACCCTGCCGATGTGTTCTTCACCGCCTTCTTCGGCTTCGTCGGCTACGCGCTGATCAAGTTCGGCCTCGAACCGGCGCCGATGCTGCTGGGCTTTGTCCTCGGCCGCCTGCTGGAGGAAAAGCTGCGCCAGGCCCTGGTGCTGTCGCGCGGCAGCCTGATGACCTTTGTCGAACGTCCGGTCTCCGCCGGGCTGCTGCTGGCCGCCGCCGTCATCCTGGTGATCGCCCTGCTGCCCGCCGTCCGCCGCGGGCGGGAAGACGCCTTCCAGGAATAGCCGACGCCCCCAGCTATTGAACTCGATGCAAGTCCAGGGCACGCATGTCCGGACAAAGAACAGGAGTTGGACGATGAAGCGTTTCGCGTGGTTGCTGGCCGCGGCCCTGGTATTGCCGATCTCGGCGGCCTGGGCCCAGGCCTATCCGACCAAGCCCGTCACCATGATCGTTCCCTTCGCCGCCGGGGGCCCCACCGACATCGTCGCCCGCATCGTTGGCGAACACATGTCCAAGACCCTCGGCCAGCAGGTGGTGATCGAGAACGTCGCCGGCGCCGGCGGCACCACGGGCATCACCCGCGGCAAGCAGGCCGCGCCCGACGGCTATACGATCATGATGGGCCACATGGGCACCCATGGCGCGGCCCCTGCCCTGTACCCGAACCTGCGCTATGACCCGACCAAGGATTTCGAGCAGATCGGCCTCGCCGCCGGCACGCCGATCGTCATCGTGGCGAAGAAGGACTTCCCCGCCGCGAACCTACAGGAGTTCATGGCCTATGTGAAGGCCAACACCGCCAAGGTGAACCAGGCGCATGCCGGCGTGGGCTCCGTGTCCTTCACCACCTGCCTGCTGCTGTCGGCCCAGTTGAATGTGAAGCCGACCGCCGTCGCCTACCGCGGCACCGGGCCGGCGCTGAACGACCTCGTGGGCGGGCAGGTCGACTACATGTGCGACCAGATCGTGAACCTGGTCGAGCAAATCAACGGCGGTGCGATCAAGGCCTATGCCATCGCGACAGCCGAACGCTCCCCTGTCCTGCCGAACGTGCCGACGACCAAGGAAGCCGGCATGCCGGAGTATCAGGTCAGCGCCTGGAACGCCGTCTTCGCCCCCAAGGGCACGCCCAAGGACGTCGTCGCCAAGTTGAACGCCGCGCTGAGCGCAGCGCTGGACGATCCGGCGACGCGCAAGCGCCTGCTGGACCTGGGCAGCGTCATCCCCGACCAGAAGGGCCGCACGCCCGAGGCCCTGGGCGAACTGGTGACCTCCGAAGTGGCGCGCTGGACTCCGATCCTGAAGGCCGCGGGCGCCACCGGGCAGTAGCCGGAACCGAAACACCCGGGCATTGGCGCAAGCCGCCAGTGTCCGGGTAAGTCGTATTAAAGTATTATTTCGATCTAATGTGAATAACTTATCTGGCCGTCTTATCGACCGCCGAGTATTCGGATTTGCACAGACAGCGATAAAAGCAAACCACGACCCACGAGGATTTCAATGGCCGTCTCCGTTTCGCTCTTCGTCGATTGTCCCTCCAACATCTTCGACATGTTCGTCACATATTCGATCGAGGTAGAAAACGATTCCGAAACGAGTTAGTATTTCGGCAATACCAGCTGGACCCTGTCCACCTACGACGGAAATGGCGGATTGCTTGGCTCGGGCGGCAACTTTTCCAACGAATCCGACACCATAACCTTCGGTCTGGTGGGAGAGCCGATCCCAGGCTTCCATCAATACAAGTTCGTCTTCTCCGCGCAGAACACATTCAGTGGCGTCACAACCGACCTGACCTAGACCGCGACGGTCGCCGCCTTCCAGACCACCCCGCAGATCCTGGGTGGCAGCAGCCTGCTCGACATCTTGATCGGCGGCGACTCCGACGATATCATCCGCGGCCGGGCCGGCAACGACATCATCGACGCCGGTGACGGCAACGACCTGATCGACGGCGGCGAAGGTGCCGACACGATCGACGGCGGGATCGGCGACGACGTCATGGCCGGCGGCAAGGACAGCGATCTGTAGTACTACGTGGATTCCATCGGCGACGTCGTCTCAGAGCGCCTCAATGAGGGTTATGACACGATCTACTCCCCGATCAGCTTCACCCTGCCGGCCAATGTCGAACATCTGGTGCTGACAGGCGGCGACAAGATCAACGGCACCGGCAACGGCGGCGACAATCGTATCGACGGCAACAACGCGATCAACATCCTGTCCGGCATGGACGGTGACGACACCCTGATGGGCAATGGCGGCGACGACAGCCTGTTCAGCGGCGGCGGCAAGGACCTCATGGATGGAGGCACCGGCACGGACAAGATGGGAGGCGGCCTGGGTGACGACATCTACGTCGTCGATTCCAAGCACGATCAGCGACTTCTTCGCCGACCTGGGGTCGGAGGAAGTGATCGTCTTCTCCCTCGGCGCGTCCTTCGACAGCTTCGCCGAGGTGATGGCGGTCGCCACCTCCACCGGCGTTGGCGGGAAGAACACGGTTTTTACCTTCGACGGCGGCACATCGTTGACGCTGCTGAACGTATCGAAGGCGTCCCTGATCGGCAGTGACTTCAAGTTCGTCTGAACCCAAAAAGGGGCGCGACGGTCATCCGCCACGCCCCCCTCTGCTTCTCTTACGCCGCGGCGGCCATTGCCCCGCCGATCACTAGGCCGGTCCGGTCGGCGCTGACCTGAACGGTATCCCCGTCCTTGATCGTGCCTTCCAGGATCATCCCCGCCAGCGGGTTCTGCAGGTTCCGCTGGATCACCCGCTTGAGCGGCCGAGCGCCGTAGACGCTGTCGTACCCTTCGTTGGCGAGCCAGTCGGTGGCGGCCAGGTCGAGATCGAGACCGATCTTCCGGTCCGCCAGCAGCTTCCGCAGATTGCCCAACTGGATCTGCACGATCGCGCCCATGTCCGCCCGTTGCAGGCGGCGGAACAGGATGATCTCGTCCAGCCGGTTCAGGAACTCCGGCCGGAAGTGACGCCGCACGACCGCCATCACCTCGCCTTGCACCATTGCAGCCGGTTCGCCTTCCGGCTGCGCGGCCAGGACCTCACTGCCCAGGTTGGAGGTCAGCACGATGATTGTGTTCTTGAAGTCCACCGTCCGGCCCTGACCATCGGTCAGGCGGCCATCGTCCAGCACCTGGAGCAGGACGTTGAAGACGTCCTCATGCGCTTTCTCGACCTCATCGAACAGAATCACCTGATACGGACGGCGGCGGACGGCCTCGGTCAGCACACCGCCTTCGTCGTAGCCGACATAGCCCGGAGGCGCGCCGATCAGGCGGGACACCGAGTGCTTCTCCATGAACTCGCTCATGTCGATGCGCACGATCGCCCGTTCGTCGTCGAACAGGAATTCGGCCAGCGCCTTGCAGGTTTCGGTCTTGCCGACGCCGGTCGGGCCGAGGAACAGGAAGCTGCCGATCGGCCGGTTGGGGTCCTGCAAGCCGGCACGGGCACGCCGCACGGCGTTGGCGACCGCGACCAGCGGTTCTTCCTGCCCGATCACCCGCTTCCGCAGTTGGTCTTCCATCTGCATCAGCTTGGCGCGTTCACCCTGGAGCATCTTGTCCACCGGCACGCCGGTCCAGCGTGACACGACCGAGGCAATACCCTCCTCATCCACCGCTTCGTTGACCAGCTTGCCGTCGCCGGCTTCCTTGATCTTGAACTCCAGCGCCGGGATCAGGCCGTACAGAAGCTCCGACGCCCGGGTCAGGTCGCCGGTGCGCTGGGCGATCTCCGCCTCTCCGCGCGCCTGGTCCAGCCGTTCCTTGAGCTTCTGCGCCTCGTTGAGCTGTTCCTTCTCCGACCGCCAGGTGGCGGTCATGGCGTTGGACTTGTCCTCGACCTCCGCCAGTTCCTTCTCCAGCTTCACCAGCCGGTCCTTGGAAGCGGGATCGCTTTCCTTCGATAGCGCCACCTTCTCGATCTTGAGCTGGATGACACGCCGGTCGAGTTCGTCCAGCGCCTCGGGCTTGCTGTCGACCTGCATCCGCAGCCGGC
>CANJSR010000038.1 GCA_947476855.1 Acetobacteraceae bacterium | reverse complement strand
AGGGCATGGCGGCGCCAGGCGCCAAAGGTCATCAGCGCCACCGGATCATTCGCCGGCGCCTGTGATTCCCGCTCAAACTGTTCGGCATGGGTGACCAGGGCGGCATCGGCCTCGGCGCGGGCCGCGACGGCCTGCACCATCTCGACGCGGCGCTCATCCATTTCCTGGCGCGCCAGGCGGATCAGCAGGCGGAGTCCCTTTTCCATGCTCGTGTCCCTCCTGGATCGCTATCAGGCCGCCAGGGTCCGCGGCATCCAGCGCAGGGACAGGCCATTGCGCGCGCCGATTACATAGCCCAGGCCACGCACCGTGCGGATGTCCACACCGCCGCCAGCCGCCGTCAGCTTCTTGCGCACCGACGCGACCAGAGCCTCTGCCCAGCCAGCCCCGGCATCCACCTCGGCCAGACGAGCCTGCAAGGCGTCCTTGCCGACCGGCGTGCCAGCGCGGGTGACCAGCATTTCCAGCACCGCGTATTCCCGGGCGGTCAGCGCCAGGGCATCGCCATCGACGCTGGCTGTGCGGGCGGTCAGGTCCAGTTCCAGGGCACCGACCTGCAGCACGGTGCGGGCGGCCGCGGCCTGGCCCACCGGCAGGCGGCACAGGCGGGCCAGCAGGCCATCCTGGCTCAGCGGCAGAACCACCACATCATCGGCGCCCACGGCCAGGGCCCGGTCACGGGCGTCGGCCGAGGAACGGGCGGACACGAACAGGATCGGCAGGCCGACCCGGGCCACCCGCAGCCGGCAGACGGCGTCATAGCCGACCAGGTCGGGGCGGAAATCAACGATGATCGCGTCGAACGTGGCGGTCTCGATCCGCGCCAGGGCCTCGGGCACCGACGCCACGCGGGTGATCTCACACTCGGTTCCGGCCAGCAGCGACGGCACGCCATCGATCGGCGCCATGTCGTTGGCCAGCAGCAGGACCCGCGCCGGGACGTCGAACGACGACACGCCCGCGTTCAGGGGGAAGGAGATGTTTCCAGCGTTCAGAAGGCCGGAGAGGGAGGTGCGGGTGCCGATCATCATGGTAATTCTCGTGTCCTGGACGTTGCTGGTAAGAAAGGGGATCAAGCGAAGAAGTAAGCAAACACCGCGAGCCAGAAGAGCGCGCCAATGACCACTGACCACAGCATGCTGCGCGTCACGATCATGTCGTCGTCGTCGAACCGCTCGTCCTGGGTCAGTTCGACGCTCATGTTCTGCGTCTTGGTGACCTCACTGCGTGTCTGGATGTAAGCCATTCTGCTTCGCCTTCATTCTTTCCGCATCGCTATGTAGTCCGATCCGTTCGGCGGAGGGTGTCGAGTTTTGTATGTATTTGTGGGTCGACAACTCACCACAGGCGCCACAAACAAATCGGCCCCGAGGCGCTGGTGGCAGCACCTCGGGGCCGATCGGGCAGGCGGTTTTTCGCCTGGGCGGGTCAGGCGGCCTTGCGGCCTGATCCGGTGTCCGCCTTCTGGTCCGCGGCCATGGTGGACAGAAAGGCCATGACCTCGGTGTGCAGCACCTCGGCGGTCCGGCCGACCTGGTCCGCTTCGACGCGCATGCCCGCGCACACGCCATCAGCGTCCGAGGAGACCGACGACACATCCTGCATCGCCCGGGTCACCTGCTCGGTTGCCGTCGTGGTGGTGTGCACGCTCAGGGCGATGTCCCGGGTGACGGCGGCCTGTTCCTCCACCGCCGCGGCGATGGCGCTTGCGACCTCGTCCACCCGCTGGATCGACAGCGCGACTTCCCGCACCGCCGCCACCGCCTCGGCCGTCGCGGCGTGGATGGAGGCGATCTGCGTCCCGACCTCCTCGGTCGCCTTCGCGGTCTGGGTCGCCAGCGCCTTCACTTCTCCGGCGACGACGGCGAAGCCTCGGCCGGCCTCTCCGGCGCGCGCGGCCTCGATCGTGGCATTCAGGGCCAGCAGGTTGGTCTGCGACGCGATGTCGTTGATCAACTGGACGACATGGCTGACGCGATCGGCGGCCCCCGCCAGCTCCTCCACCTTGCGCCCGGTGGCCGAGGCCTGGTCCACGGTTTGCCGCACCACGGTGGTGGCCCGCGACACCTGCTGCCCGATCTCGGCGATGCTGGCCGACATTTCCTCGGACGCCGCCGCCACCGCACTCAGGTTACGGGTGGAAACGGACGCGCCATCGGCGGTTTGAGTCGCCAGTTCCCGCGTGCGGGCGACCGCCCCCGAGACTTCGCCGGCCCGGGACATCATGCCCCGCGCCGCGTTGCCCAGCGCCTCGACCGCGTTCGCAGCCTTCGCGCTGAAATCGGCCGTGTGCTGATCCAGCACGGCCTGGCGCCGGTCCTTCGCGTGCTGTTCGGCGACGGCTTCGGTCTGAAGACGCCGAGCCTCGGTCGCGTTGTCACGGAACACGGCCATGGCGGAGGCCATCTGACCGACTTCGTCCTTGCGGCCTTCAGCCGGGATCGCCACCGACAGGTCGCCCTCGGCCAGGCGCTGCATCGCGGTTGCCATCTGGCTGATCGGGCGGGCGGTGCCACGCTGGATCGCCGTCAGCAGATAGAGGATGCCCAGGCCGAACAGCGCCGCGGCCACGACGAGGTTGACCATCAGAGCGGTTTGCAGGCGGCCGATCCGGGCCAGGAGCAGCCGATCCAGTTCGGCGCTGGCCGCAACGCGAAGCCGGACCAGGTCGTTCAGCGCGACGTTGCCCCGCGCCGCGGTATCGGTGCGCAGGGCGTCCAGTGCCGCCTTTACGCTCGCATCCGCCGCGGCGCCCAGACCTCCAAGAGCCGCCTTCGTGCCCCCGTCGGCGTTCGCCTTGATGGCCGTGGCCAGGGCTGACCGGGTGTTGCCGAGCAGCGCCGTTATGCGGGCCTCACGGATGACGAAGCCGGCTTCACGCCCTTGCCCCGCCAGAGGGGTCAGTCCAGCGAGTTCATGAAGCAGTGCCGGGAGTTTGCCGGTTGCTACATCCATCACGTAGTACGAATCCAGCTCCGTATCGAGCGTCAGGCCTGACGCATCGGCGACCTGGCCGATCAGGCGCAACAGTTCGGCGCCGGCGTTTTCCCGGTTCAGGTTCGGGGCGCTCAGGGCGCGGATGGTCGCGGCAACGTCGGTCGCCGGCAGGGTGCCATCCACGCTCAGGTCCATACGCGCCAGCCGCTCTCCCAGCCGGTCGGTCGTGGCGCCGGACTGTGCGGTGACCGTCTGTTCCAGTTCCCGCGCCAGCAGGGCTATGCCGCGGCTGCCGGTCAATTCGAGACGGGCGGTGTTGATCTGGGCCACGCGGTCGGAGACGACCGTGTAGAGCAGGAACGCGATGGGAAGCAGGAAGACCACGTAGGCGATCGCGAGACGGGTGGCGATCGGCCGGTCGAGAAGTCGTTTCATCAGTTTAGGCTCTCTCCGAGGAAAATCTACTTGGTCGCTGATGCAACCATCTGTTCATTTCCTGGTATTGTTGTTGGGTGATCGCACTCTTGGCTGGCTTTCAGCCGCACATGCCGGTGGGCAAGGTTTCGTTACGCACGTTGAGGGGATGTGGTCGTGCGACGGAAATCTGGCGTGTCTTCGGTAGATTTCGCCCGTATGCGGTCGATCTGGCGACGCAAGTGCGAGGCGCTGCGCGATGACACCGGCGCCCATATACCCGTGTGCGATTGAAGGCCGCGGCATCCCTTTCGGCCCCGTGCCGGGTGGCCATGGCGGCCACCCGGACATCAAGCTTCGGTCAGGCCGCCTTCACGCCGGTGATGAAGTCCCGCACCTCCCCATTCAGGGATTCCGCCTGGCGGGACAGTTCATCCGCCGCGCCCAGCACCTGAGAGGCCGCCGCGCCGGTGATCGTCGCGCCATGGCTGACGCCGCTGATGTTAGAAGTCACCTGCTGCGTGCCGGCGGCCGCCTGCTGAACGCTGCGGGCGATCTCCTGCGTGGCCGCGCCCTGTTCCTCGACGGCGGCCGCGATGGCGGCGGCGATCTCGTTGATCTCCCCGATCGTGGCGCTGATCGCTTGGATCGAGCCGACGGCTTCCTTCGTGGCGTCCTGGATGTTGCCGATCTGGCGCGCGATGTCCTCGGTCGCCTTGGCGGTCTGGGTCGCCAGGGACTTCACCTCAGACGCCACCACCGCGAAGCCACGGCCGGCTTCGCCAGCCCGGGCAGCCTCGATCGTCGCGTTCAGGGCCAGCAGGTTGGTCTGGCCGGCGATGTCGCTGATCAGGTTCACCACGTCCCCGATCTTCTGGGCACCATCGGCCAGTGCACGGACCACCGCGTCGGTGCGCTTGGCGTCGTCCACCGCCTGGCCGGCGATCTTGGCCGACTGGGTGACCTGACGGGAGATCTCTCCGATCGAGCTGGACAGCTCCTCGGCCGATCCAGCCACGTTCTGGACGTTGGCGCTGGCCTGTTCGGCGGCCGCGGCAACCGTCGTGGCCTGTTCGGTCGTCTGGGTCGCCGTGCCGGTCATGGACTCGGCCGTGGCGCGCAGTTCGGCGGCCGCGGTGGAGACCATGTTGACCAGTTCACCGACCTTGGACTCAAAGGAGTGGGTCAGGTCGTTGACCCGTTCGTTGCGGCGTTCACGCGCTTCCTGCTCGTTCGCCCGTTCGGCGGCCAGCCGGTCGGCGGCGATCTTGTTGTCCTTGAAGACCTGAACCGACGCGGCCATCAGACCGATTTCGTCCGTCTTGCCCACGCTCGGGATCTCAACCGAGGTGTCGCCATCGGCCAGCTTGCGCATCGCCTGCGTCATGCCGCCGATCGCGTTGCCGATCGAACTGCCGATCAGCCAGGCCAGGCTGCCGCCGACCACCAGGCCGAGTCCGACAAGGGTGAAGGATAGCGTTTCGCCGAACGCCATTGCCCGGTCGATCCCCTTGGATGCCTCGTCCTGAGCGGTGTGGGACGCAGCCTGCAGGCCGGCCACCAGCTTGTCGACGCGCTGGCCCTGGGTCATCATTTCCTTGGCCAGAATGGCGTCAAGTTCCGCCATCACGGTGACCATCCTGCGGTAGGCGTCGACGTACTGCCCGACCGTCGCGTTCGCGCCGGCCAGTTGCGCGCGCAGCTCCGGGTTCCGGGCATGCGGCTCGATGGCCTTCAACGCCTTCGTGACTTCGCCGACGCTGCTCTCCACGGTGCTGGCGAAAGCGGGGGTCGGCCGGAAGACGGCGTTGATGACATCGACGCGAAGCTGCATCACGCTTTCCAGCGCCGAGAACCCAAGCAACTGGGCGCTGGTCTCACCGGTCCGTGTCGCGGTCACGATGAACTCATCCACGCCGGCGCGCAGCTTGCGGCCGGCGGCGTCCAGCGCGTCCTGGTCCGCGCCCCAGAAGCGCTGGATTGTCGTGACGTATTGGCCGAGGCCCTTTTCGTAGATGTCGACCGCACCCAAAATATCCCGGATCACGTTCTGACGATCCTTGAGCACCTGGCTGGCCGACAGCCCGTCGATCTTCGTCCTGATGACCGCGAACGTGTCCTGGGCGGCCTTCACGCGCGCTTCGTTCCGGGTCTGCATGAACTCCCGTACGGCGAGCCGAGCCTCGCCCATGTTGATGTCGATGTCATCAGCAAGGTTGAGCGCTTCGGTATGGTGGTTGATGAGTTCGTCCGCGGTGGCGATACGCTCCAGCGAGATCACGCTGGCGGCGCCGACACCGGCCAGGATGGTCAAGACGCAGCCAAATCCCGCGAGCATCTTGGTTCGAACCCGTAGGTTCGAAATCGTCGTAATGAGCGACATTTCGAAGCTTCTTCCTTTCAGATTGTAGTATGAGATCAGTTTGGAAACGACATGACAGCCGGCCGGCTCCCGCCCCACGGAGAGGGGGGAGCCGCGCAGCGGCGGGGATCTTGTCCGGCTTTGGGGAACGGCGCGCTCGGATCGGGAGACGCCTCGGGAGGGCTGACGCGGGGGAAGGACCGCTCGCCCCGCCGATCGGACGCTCGGCGACAGGTTGCCGGGTCCGAGTCCGCGGGCCAGCACCACAATCGGGCGGTCAGGTTCTCTTGCGAAATTTCATGCATGACCCGTCTTGTAGAGCAGGTCGCCGCGGGCCGGGTGTCGGATTATGTGCGGTTTTGTCGATCACATTTGGTGGACCGGTGGAAACACCGGCCACACCGGCGGCCACACTGGGGCAAGCACGCCGGGGCAGCCACCCACGGATCAGGTGCGGGCGGAGGAGAACCCTGCGAAAAGATAGCCTTGCTGGCGGGCCGACTTGATCACCGAGGGATGATCTGGGTCTGGCTCCACCTTGCGGCGCAGGCGCACGACCAGACCATCAATGGCGCGGTCGCCCGGGCGATAGGGTCGGTCGAAGACGCGTTCGGTCAACAGTTCCCGACTAAGCGGCTCCCCCCGGCCTTCGACCAGGGCGTGCAGCAGACCGAACTCGGCCGAGGTCAGGTGGCACCGCGTGCCATCCGGGCGGTACAATTCGCGTTCGGCGACCTGAAACGCCCATTTCCCGGCGGCCGGTGCCGCCGCGGCCAGCGGCGCGGCCGCCGCCGGCCTGGCCCGCCGCAGGACGGCGCGGATACGGGCCAGGATTTCCCTGGGCATCGCTGTCTTATGAATATAGTCGTCCGCGCCGAGCTCCAGCCCGAGGATCCGGTCGATCGGGTCCTGCATGCCGGTCAGGATCACGCAGGGAACCGTGGAGACGGTCCGGACCTCGCGGAGGACTTCCATTCCGGTGGTTGGGCCAAGTCTCTGATCCAAGAGCAGCAGGTCTGGCCCAATTTCACTCAACAGGGGCATCAGGTGGGCGGGGTCCGTAACCGCCACGCAACGGATACCGTGATCCGTCAGAAACAAGGTGAGTTCCTCGGCAAAGTCCGGATCATCATCGAGAAGAACGACGGTTTCAGCCATTTCTAGGCAATGCTCCGGTTCTCTGCGGCGGATATCGTGTCGGGTTGCCCATTCGGGTCACCCGGTTCGGCAAGGTCCTCATCGCCGGCCTGTCGAAACACAGCGCTGAACACCGCTCCGCCTTCCGGCGCGTTGAATGCCAGGATATTGCCACCGAACGACCGCATAATGCCATGGCAGATCGAGAGTCCCAAGCCCGTGCCCTTTCCGACCTCCTTGGTCGTGAAAAACGGCTCAAAGACGCGGTCGAGAAGATCCGGCTTGATGCCCGGGCCGCTGTCGTGGAGCGAGAGCGTCACCATCCCGGTCGCCGGATTGTGGGACGCGCTGATGGTCAGATGGCGCGGCTTGTCGGTTGGATTGTGATCCATCGCGTCGCGTGCGTTGAGCATCAGGTTCACCATCACGTGTTCGGCCAGGACCAGTTGGCCGACGACCGGCGGCATGGTGCCGGTCATGCGGATACCAACCGTGACCCCGGCCGAGCGCAACGCACTGCCGACCAGGGCCAAGGCACCATCGACGATCTCGTGCAGGTTGATCGGGCCCAGGCCCTCATCGTTCTGGCGGCCGAAGATCCGCAGGTGGTTGACGATGGTGCGCGCGCGGGTTGCCTGTTCGGCGATCCGGCCCATGCGCTGGATGGCGAACTTGATGCCGTCGGCGCCTTTCCGCTCGAGCATCTGGGACGCGTTCTCGGCCGCCAGCGACATGATGGCGATCGGCTGATTCAGTTCGTGCGCGAGGCCGGTGGCCATCTCTCCCAGCGTCGCAAGCTTGGAGGCCGCGAAGGCCTGCGCCTGGATCGTGCGTTCACGGGTGATGTCGGAAACATAACCGACGATCGAGACCTCCCCGCTCGGATCGGTTTCCAGCACGCGGGCCTGGTCACGGAACCACAGCGTCGTGCCATCGCGGTGTCGGAAATGGTATTCGACGCTGGCCTCTCCGTCATGGACGACGTTTTGGAAGTAGGTGGTCCAGGCGGTGGCATCCATGCCCTCGACCTTCTCCATCCAGCCTTGGCGGGTGGTGAGTTCGTTCATGTCGTAGCCGGTCAGGCGGGCGGCGATTTCCGTGATCTCGAAGGCCAGGACGTCGCCGGCGGCCGAAATGTTCATCCGGTAGACCGCGGCCGGCAGGCCCGAGAGCAGCCGGGCGATCTGGGTCCGCGCTATTTCGGCGGCCATGGCGTCCTGCCGGGTCAGGTCGAGTTCCATCCGGGAGCGCATCCGCGCGGACCGCTGCGCGAAGAAGGCAAGCAAGGCGGCGGCGGAGAGAAGCGTCGCGAGGATCGCCGTATGGACCCAGGTGGCGAAGGACTCCGCGTCCGCGAGTTCGGCGTCCTCATCCAATCCGATCAGAACGAGAAACGGCAGGTTCCCGATCACGCGGTAGGACATGATCATGGGCCGGTCGGTGACCGTGCTTTTTGCGAAAATAAAGCCCGATGGATTGGTGCGCGCGGCCAGCAGCGCCGGCAGGTTGGGATTGGCGGGGCGGCGAAGCTGGTTCTCGGCGTCGGCGCTGCGCGCGATCAGCCGCCCATGCGGGATGCTGAGCACGGCGGAGATGCTGTTCTCTCCGAACCGCAGGTCGGCGAGTGTTTTCGACAGTTTCATCGGATCGAAGGAGACGACGATCACCCCGTCGAATTCGCCCCTGGCGTTGAGCAGGGGCCGGGTGAACTGCACGCTCCACCGGCCCGAGGCACGTCCGATCAGCGGCTTGCTGATGGACATCCCCTTCTCCCCGTCCCGGTGCACCAGGTAATGCTCACGGTCACCAAGCCAGACCGGTTCGGAGAAGTCCACGGTGCTCCACTGGAGCCAGCCATTGGCCTGAATGATAGCAACCTGGAGGACGCCGAACTTTTCTTCCCGGGCGATGCCGCGCAGGTACTCCCCGATCGCCACGGCACCGGCCCGATCCCCAGCGCGTTCCAGGTTCACGCGGGTCTGCGTCAGGGACTGGATGCTCTCCATCGCCTCAACCGAGCGCAACAGGGATTGTTCCAACGCTTCAGCCGCGACGGCCGCCAGTTGCGTGGCCTCCTGGACGCGTTCCTTGCGGTACTGCGATACGTATGCATCGCCCAGCGCGATCGCGAGGACCGCGATGACGATCCACGCCACAAACGCGGCTGCCCAGGACCAGGATCGGACCCCGTTCCGTGCCAGCGTACGCGCATCCACGTTCGTTCGAACAGAGTACATTGCTACCCGCGTCAACACTCTTGCAAAATTAGCGAAATGCGGTCAGTATTGCAAGTGTCGATCACGTGCGTCGACATTCCAGAAGGTTGTAAGGCGTTGAACCTATCTGTCCTGGTTGTAGACGACGAGGTCATGCTGGCCGAGGAAACGGCCATGGGCCTCGAGTTGGAGGGGTTGACCACCCTGACCGCGTCGTCCGCGGCGGAAGCCATGGTGCTGCTGCGGGCTCATGCCGAGATTGGCGTCATGCTGACGGATATCCGCATGCCGCGGGAGGATGGGACCTCCCTGGCGCGCCGAGCACTGGCCGAACGGGATGAGAAGACCGCGCTGGGCGTGATCTTCATGACCGGGCACGGCACCGATCCGCCGCCTCCGGGCGTCGTGGCCTGCATTCCAAAGCCGTTCCCGCTCGGGAAGATGCTCGATCTGGTTATGCGAACCATGGCGGATATCCAGGAGCGGCGGGCCAAGGCGGGCGCCTGAACGGCCTTGCCTGGGCGGGCACGCCTCAATTTTGCGAAATCATGCCAAAGCCACGGGCGCACCGTGACAACCGCCCCGTCTGACCTGTAGTCTGCTTCCGCCATCGGCAACCAAAGCCTAAACGGCCCATCAAGGGTCGAAACGTCCTTCCAGGAGCAGTTGATGCCGTTTTCCCGACTGATCAAGGCCGCTTTCGGCCTGGTCGCGCTCGTCGCCATGTCCACAGCCGCCATGTCCACGGGCGCCATCGCACAGACCGCGCCGGCCTGGCCTCAGAAGCCCATCAAGGTCATCGTCAATTTCGGACCCGGCGGGTCCGCCGACAACTCCATGCGCCCATTTGCCGAGAAGGTGTCGCGCGGTCTGGGCCAGCAGGTCGTGATCGAGAACAAGGGCGGCGCGTCCGGCGCCCTGGGTCTGGAAGCCGCGGCCCGGTCGGCGCCCGACGGCTACACCTTCGTCGTCACCCCGGCGCTGTCGGTGGCCATCCTGCCGCATCTGCGGAAGCTGCCGCTCGACGTCTTCAAGGACCTGGCGCCGGTGACTCAGTTCACCGACGGCACGCTGCTGTTCGCGGTGCATCCGTCCGTGCCGGCGAACAACCTGCGGGAGTTCGTGGCCTATGCCAAGGCGAACCCGGGCAAACTGAGCTGGGGCACCGCCGGCGTCGGGTCCCACGGGCATGTCACGGCCGAGTATTTCAAGCTGATCACCGGCACCGACATCCTGCACGTCCCGTATCGCGGGGGCGGAGAGGCGCTGGCCGACTTCCTGGCCGGCGTTGTCCAGATCCACGCCGATCCGAACACCCTGCCGTCCGTCAGCGCGGGCAAGGCCAAGCTGCTGGGCGTGATCGACGCGGAACGGCATCCCAGCTTCCCGGACGTGCCGATGGTGAAGGAAGTCTATCCAGAAATCGACTATGTCGCCTGGTTCGGCATGCTCGCCCCGGCCGGAACGCCGAAGCCCATCATCGACCGCATGGCGGCCGAAATGAACAAGGTCGCGCGGGAGCCGGACATGAAGCCGTTCCTGCTGCGCTTCGCCCTGCGCCCCAACGCCGGCACGCCGGAGGAGATGGCCACCCTGTTGCGCAACGACTATGACCGCTATGGCAAGTTGATCAAGCAGATCAACATGAAGGCGGAATAATCGAGGAACCGGCCCCCGGGAAGCGCGTCTTTCCGGGGGCCGTTTCGTTTCAGGCCGCGTGCGGCTGGAGGATTTGCCGCAGCACCAGACCGTCGGAGAGGCGGTCGAAGCCCTCGTTGATCTCATCGAGCTTGATGAACCCGCTGCGCAGCTTCTGCACCGGGAGCTTGCCGCGCCGGTAGAGCGCGAGGAATCGGGGAATGTCGCGCTTCGGCACGCAGCTTCCCATGTAGCTGCCGCGGATGCTCTTTTCATCGGATACCAACGCGCCGTGCAGGTAGGAGAACGTGGCCGTCGCCGCCGGCAGCCCCGCGCTGACCACCATGCCGCCCCGCGCCGCGATGGCATAGGCGAGGTTCATCGCCGGCACCGACCCCGCCGTTTCGATGACGTAGTCGAGCCCACCCTGCGTCGCTTCCCGGATCGCGCCCACGACATCGTCATTGCCGGCGAGGAACGTATCGGTGGCGCCGAGTTCTCGCGCGAGTTTGAGCTTGTCGGCGTTCAGGTCGACCGCGACGATCCGTTCCGCGCCGGCGACGACACCCCCCATCAGCGCGTTCATGCCCACGCCGCCGAGGCCCACGACCGCCATCTGCGCCCCGGGGGGCACTTGCGCCGTGTTCAGCACCGCGCCCACGCCAGTCACCACCGCGCAGCCGAAGATCGTGGCGTCCTCCAGCGGAATGTCCTCGGGGATGCGGATCAGCGCGTTCTGCGACACGACCGCGTACTGCGCGAAGACCGACAGGCCGCTGTAGTGGTAGATCGGCTCTCCGTTCAGCGACAGCCGGCGCGCGCCGGAGATCAACGTGCCGTCGGCGCGGGAGCCGAAGGAGCTTTGGCACAGATTGGGACGGCCGCCGCTGCAATAGCGGCAGTCGTTGCAACTGGTCACGAACACGCTGATGACGTGATCGCCCGGCTTGAAGTTGACGACACCTGGGCCGACCGCCTCGACGATGCCGGCGGCTTCATGGCCGGGAATCGTGGGCATGCGGCGGGGGCGGAGGTTCTCGATGGTGGACAGGTCCGAGTGGCAGAGGCCGGCGCCGATGATCTTGTACAGCACCTCACCAGGGCCGGGCGGGTCGAGGTCCACTTCCTCGATCGTCATCGGCATGCTGGTGGCATAGGGGCGCGGCTTGCCCTGTTCGCGTAGCACCGCGGCTTTCATCTTCATTGTGCGTTCTCCGTCCATCGGCCTGACGGCGTTATCCGCGCTGGCGTCCCGCTTCCGCAAGGGGAGAAGAAAGGGGGCAACACGATCAAAAGACCTCGTGGGTGCCCGCGTTCGTGGTATTGTCGGGTCGTCCTGAGACAGGCGATCCAGCCATGGCTGTCCCACGCGTGCCAGCGGAACTGCTTGATCCGGTCGTAGCCTATTTCAGGCCGCGCCGCGTGATCCTGTTCGGTTCAGCCGCCCGCGGAGATACGACGGCCGATAGCGACATCGACCTGCTGGTGGTTGTCGACGACGATACGCCACCGGACAGGGTGACCGCACGCGCCGGCCGGGAATCCCGTCGGCCCTATCGCCAGCCGGCCGACATCATCCCTATGCGAGAACGGACATTCGACCGGTTCAGCCGCGTGGTGGGCACGGTGCCCTATGCCGCCCGCACGGAGGGCGTGGTGGTATACGAGCGCCAATGATCCCGCCCGACGGTGATCACCGGCTGATCGCACGACGCTGGGTGTTGGTGGCTGATCGGGACATCCGTTCGGCTGAAGCCTGTCTGGCCGGGGCGGACCCGATCCCGGAGGCCGCCGCCAATCGCTGCCAGCAGGCAGCCGAGAAGTTGATCAAGGGATTGCTGGTCCTCGCCCGGACACCCTTCCGCAAGACGCACGACATGGAGGTGCTTCGCGATCTCGTCGTGCCAGCATTCCCCGATCTGACCGAGTTGGTGGAGCGGATGGTTCCGTTGTCGGACTGGGGCCACGCCTATCGCTATCCGGGCCTTGACGATGAACCGATCCCGACTTCCGCCGAATTGCGGCTTGTCCTGACCGAGATCAAGGCGCTTGCCGTCGAGGTCACGATCCGGGCGGAATAGCCGGTGCCTGGCCGAGCAAGCGACGGAATCCGAAACCCCTTGACCCGCGCCGCGCCCTCGGCTCCATCACCCCCAGCAAAGAACCGGAGACCGTCCGATGCAACGTCGCAGCTTCCTCGCCGCCACCGCGGCGGCCACACTCGCGCGACCCGCCCTCGCGCAGCCCGCCATCGGGGGCAAGGCCACCACCCTGATCCACGTTCCGCAGGGCAACCTCGTGACCATGGACGCCGTCTGGACCACCGCGCAGGTCACCCGCAACGCGGCGGCGATGGTGTTCGACACGCTGTATGGCCGCGATGAAAAACTGACGCCGATGCCGCAGATGGTCGAGGGCCACACGGTGGAGGACAACGGCCTCCGCTGGACCATGAAGCTGCGCGACGGGCTGATGTTCCATGATGGTACCCCGGTGCTGGCCCGCGACTGCGTCGCCTCGCTCAAGCGCTGGATGCGGCGCGACCCGATCGGGCAGACCATCGCCGAACGGATGGACGACCTGACGGCGCCGGACGACAAGACGCTGGTCTGGCGCCTTAAGAAGCCGTTCTCGGCGCTGCCCTACGCGCTGGCGAAGACCCAGCCCTCGCCGATCATCATGCCGGAGCGGCTGGCGAACACCGACGCCTTCAAGCAGATCCCCGAGGTCGTCGGCAGCGGCCCGTTCCGCTACGTGCCGGACGAATATGTCTCGGGCCACCGCGCGGTCTTCGCCCGCAACGAGAAGTACAACCCACGGCCGGAGCCCGCGAGCTTCTGCGCCGGCGGCTATCGCGTGATGGTCGATCGGGTTGAATGGCGCGTGATCCCCGATGCCGCGACCGCGGCCGGCGCCTTGGCGAGCGGGGAGGTCGACTGGCTCGATTCTCCGCTGCCCGACCTGATCGCGATGCTGAAATCCAAGGGCACCGTGGAAGTCGCGCCGATCGACATCTACGGCACATTCGGCGGGTTGCGTCCCAACTTCCTGCATGGTCCGACCGCGAATGCCGGCGTCCGGCGCGCGATGATGGCCGCGATCGACCAGGTGGACGTGATGACCGCGGTGATGGGCGGCGATCCCAGCCTGTTCCGCGCGCCCGTCGGCTTCTTCATTCCCGGCACGCCGTCCGCCAGCGACGCGGGGATGGACCGGCTGCGGAACCGTCCGAAGAAGGACCAGATCAAGGCCATGCTCAAGGAAGCCGGCTATGGCGGAGAGCCGGTTGCCTTCATGCACCCCACCGATCAGGTCTACTACGACGCCATGAGCCACGTGGCCGTCGCCGCCTTCCGGGACGTCGGCATCAATGTCGACGAACGCTCGGTTGACTGGGGCACGGTGGTGGAGCGGCGGGTGAAGAAGGATCCGCTCGACAAGGGCGGCTGGTCGATGTTCCCGTACGGGGCGCCGGCGGCCGATTACCGCGACCCGATCTTCGCGTCCTTCCTACGCGGCAACGGCGACAAGGCCTGGTTCGGCTGGCCGACCGATCCCGAGATGGAGGCGATGCGCAGCCAGTGGATGGACAGCACCGATCCGGCCGAACAGAGGAAGCTGGATCAGGCGATCCAGTTGCGCGCGTTTGAAACCGTCCCGTTCATCCCGCTGGGTCAGTACCTGCCGCCGGCCGCCTGGCGGAAAAGCCTGACCGGGATGCTGAAGGGTGCGATGCCGGTCTTCTGGAATGTCGCCAAGGCCTGACCCTGGCGTGAGGGGGGCCGGTCAGGTCAGATCGGCTTCCCCTCACTGCTCGCCCACCGCCCCATCATCAGGTTGCTGGGCAGGGACTTATCAACGACCTTGCGCGCGGTTTCGACGCCAGCAACCGGCAGTCCGGCAGGGTTCAGCAACCCGACCTGAACAAGGACCGAGGCCTGGTCCCAATAGATATGCTCATGCGCGACCTTGCCATCCTGGAAGCGGACGATGGCGACAAGCGGGATCTCCACCCGCCGCCCGGTGGGGGCGACACCGGGGAGCATCCAGTCGACCTCACTGGTGTGGGTGAAGCTGAACAACAGCTCATCCACGATCTGGTCGGCGCCGACGGTGCGGCTGACCGGAGTCAGGGTCGTGTCCTCCGGGTTCCCACCGATGAAGTGGTATTTGTAGAACCGCTTGAGCTGATCATGCCCGACACCACCGGTCATGGTGGGGACGTGGTTGACGTAGGGTTCGCCCACCATTGTCGCCATGGTGGCATCGACGTCGCGGGTCTCGAACTCATACCGGCAATGGGCTTCCCACAGGGCAACGAGGTCGTGATCGGCGGGCATGTTCAACATCCTTTCGGTCAGGACGCCTACATGGGCGATCGGGTCCATGATGTCATCGGAAAGGATGATGAATTGGTGGGACGGACCGCCGATCCAATCCGTGCGATTGACCCCGTGCCAGACTATACTGAGCAGGCTGCCACAGCCCGATCGAGGCATTCACCATGAGCGAACTCCACCGTGTCACCATCGATCCCGCACAATGCGGTGGCCGTCCGTGCCTGCGCGGGCTGCGTATTCGGGTCCGGGATGTTCTCGATCTACTGGCCGAGGGCGCAAGCCAGGACGAAATCCTTGCCGACTACCCGATGCTTGAGCCTGGAGATATTGCCGCGGCGACAGCGCTCGTGTGAACCGCCTGCGGCCCCAACCACCTTCTACAAAAACGAAGCCGGATCAACATCCACGTCCACCCGTCCGCCCCGAGGAACCGGCACCTTCGCCAACCACGCCCGCAACAGCGGCTGAACCGCGATATCCCGCCGGGTCTTCAATAACAGCCGCCGCCGGTGCCGCCCGCGCAGGATCGACAGCGGGGCCGGCGCCGGCCCCAGCACCATCACACCATCCCCATACGGCGCGGCCTGCCCCAGATCACGCGCCAATTCATCCGCTCCCTGCGCCGACTCCGCGCTGACGATCAGCGCCGCCAGTCGCCCATAGGGCGGCCAGTTGCCGGGTTTCCGCTGCGCCGCCTCGCTCGCCATGAACGCGTCCAGGTCGCCATCGACCAGGGCCTGCATGACCGGATGCTCGGGGCTGAACGTCTGCAATAGCACCCGGCCCGGCGCATCCGCCCGCCCCGCGCGCCCGGCCACCTGGTGCAGCAACTGCACCGTCCGCTCCCCCGCCCGCAGGTCACCGCCCGCCAGCCCGAGGTCCGCATCCACCACCCCCACCAGCGTCAAATGCGGAAAATGCCAGCCCTTGGCGACGATCTGGGTGCCGATGATCAGGTCCACCTCCCGCGCCTCGATCGCACGGGCCGCCTCGGCCGCCGCGTTGGGGCCGGGCATCGTGTCGCTGGCCATGACCAAAAGCCGAGCGTCGGGGAAGAGTTTGGTGGCTTCCTCGGTGATGCGTTCGACGCCGGGGCCGACGGGAGTCAGGCTGTGTTCGGCGTGGCAGGAGGGGCATTCAGGCGGGATCGGGACGGCGTGACCGCAGTGATGGCATTGCAGTTCCCGCCGGGCACGATGCTCCACGAGCCAGGCCGTGCAGTGGGGGCATTGCATCCGGTGCCCGCAACGCCGGCACAGGGTCAGAGGCGCGTAGCCCCGGCGATTGAGGAACAGCATCGCCTGCTCCCCCCGCGCCAACGTCTCCCGCACCGCCTTGATCAGCGGAGGGGCCAGGAAATGGCCCCGTTCGGGCGGCGTGTCGCGCAGGTCCACCGCCACGATCTCGGGCAGGGTCGCGCCGCCGTGGCGGGACGGCAGATGCAGCTTCCGATACCGCCCCGCCTCCACATTCGCCACCGTCTCCAGGCTCGGCGTCGCCGACACTAGGACGGCGGGGGCGTGGGAGAAGCGGGCGCGGACCACCGCCATGTCGCGCGCGTGGTAGACGACCCCGTCCTCCTGCTTGAAGGCGGTCTCGTGCTCCTCATCCACGATGATCAGGCCGAGGTCGGGGAACGGCAGAAACAGCGCGGATCGGGCACCGACGACAACGGGGGCCTGCCCCTCGGCCACCGCGCGCCAGGTGATCCGCCTGATCCGGGATGACAGGTCGGAGTGCCAGACGGCCGGCGCCACCCCGAACCGGCGTTGGAACCGCGACAGCCATTGGGAGGACAGCGCGATCTCCGGCAACAGGATCAACGCCTGCCGGCCCTGGCGGAGGCATTCGGCCACGGCTTCCAGATACACTTCGGTCTTGCCCGAGCCGGTGACCCCATCCAGCAGCGTCACGCTGAACGCCCGCACCGAAGCCGCGTCCCGCAAGGCCGCCGCGGCCACCGCCTGTTCTTCCGACAGCACGGGACCGATGACGGCGGGATCGGGGCGGGCGAAGGGCGGGGCCTCGGCCATCAAATCGGGGCGCAGCAGGCCGGCATCCGCCATGCCGCGGATGACCGTGGCTCCGACCTCCGCCGCTCGGGACAGGTCGGAGGTCGATCGCGGTTCGGCTTTCTCCAACACATCCAGCACGCGTTGGCGGGCGGGGGTGATCCGGACATCGGCCGGCAAAGGGTTAACGCGGCTCCACCCGCTGGACGGACCAGCCTGCTGGCGGACAACGCGCAGGGCCATCGCCATCACCTCCCCGGGCGGGGACAGGGTGTAGGATGCGACCCAATCGACGAAGCGGCGGAGCGACTCCCCCATCGGCGGCGTGTCGATCAGGGCGATCAGAGGCTTCAGCTTGCGGTCGGGCACGGACGGGTCGGGCGGGGAGTCCCAGACGACGCCGATTTCCTCCCGCCGGTTCAGGGGCACCATCACGACGTCGCCCGGATGCGGATCGAGATCAGGCGGAACGCGGTAATCGAATGGCTTATCAAAAGGATACGGAAGCATCACCGCCACGCGACCGCGCTTTTCCGTATCCTGCGTTTCCCGATCAATCGACATGCTGTATGGTAGCGGCAACCCCGCCTGTCCCATAGGCGTCGCCGGCACACGGAGCCCAGGTATGAAGTTTTTTGTCGACACAGCCGATACCAACGAGATCCGGTCCCTCGCGGCCAGCGGTCTGCTGGATGGCGTCACGACCAATCCCTCTCTTGTGGCCAAGAGTGGT
>CANJSR010000037.1 GCA_947476855.1 Acetobacteraceae bacterium | reverse complement strand
GTTCGTCGGCACGGGCCGCGATGCGGTCGAGGCGTTGGAGGAGATTCATGGGGTGGGGGCCCCCGACGTCCCATCGTCATGGTGGGCGCAGGCCCGCCACCCACGGCTGGCGTCGGTGAAGTCTTGGATGCTGGGCCTGCGCCCACCATGACGGAAGGGGATCGGCTGGGTGGGCTTCAGCACGCTCATGCCAGCCGCGCGGCGACCTGGGACAGGGGGACGGCTTCCTGCGTGCCGGCGGTCAGATCCTTTACCTGCGCGACCCCGTTGGCGATGTCGTCGTCGCCCAGGATCACGGCGGCGCGGGCGCCGATGCGGTTTGCCCGCTCCATCCGCCGGCGGAGATTGCCGCGATAGGACATCTCGGCGCGGATGCCGGCGGCGCGGAGGGATTGCAGAACCTCCAGCGCGGCAGCCTCGGCCGAGTCGCCAATCGGCACCACCGAGACGGGAGCGGCGAGCACAGGCGGTGCGTCCATCAGCATGGCCAGGCGTTCCATGCCCGCGGCCCAGCCGACGGCGGGGGTCGATGGTCCGCCCATTTCCTTCACCAAGCCATCATAGCGGCCGCCGGCCATGACCGTGCCTTGGGCGCCGAGCTTGGTGGTTACGAACTCGAAGGCGGTGTGGCCGTAGTAGTCCAGGCCGCGGACAATCCGAGGGTTCTCCCGGAACGGCACCCCGAACCGTGTCAAATGTTCCTGCAAGCGGGCGAAGAAGGTCGCGGCGGATTCGGTAAGGTGGGCGGCGATGGTCGGGGCCTCGGCCACGATCTTCCGATCGCCCTCATCCTTGCTGTCGAGGATGCGCATCGGGTTGCGCTCCAGCCGAGCCAGGCTGTCCTTCGACAATCCCCCCTGATGCGCCGTGAAATACCCCACCAACGCCTCGCGATACGCCGCTCGGCTTTCCGCATCGCCCAGCGTGTTGACTTCCAGGACGGCGTCCTGGGCCACGCCGAGGGCCTTGAGGATGTCCCAGCCGCAGGCGATCACTTCCGCGTCGGCGAGGGGTTCGGACGGGCCGATCAGCTCCAGCCCGATCTGGTGGAACTGGCGGTAGCGGCCTTTCTGCGGGCGCTCATACCGGAACATCGGGCCTGCGTAGAACACCTTCTGCGGCAAAGACTGCGTCAGCCCGTTGGTCACGAGCGCTCGGCAGACGCCGGCGGTGCCCTCGGGGCGGAGGGTGATCGACTCGCCGCCGCGATCCTCGAAGCTGTACATCTCCTTCATCACGACGTCGGAGGTTTCGCCGAGGGTGCGGGAGAAGACGCGCGTGTCCTCAAAGATCGGGGTGGTCCATTCGTCGAAGCCGTAGATGGCGGCGATGCGGCGAGCGGTGTCGGCGACGTGCTGGTGACGCCGCTGGTCATCGCCGATCAGGTCGTGGGTGCCGCGGGCGGGTTGCAGGTCGGTCACGGTTCGTCCTTGGGGGTGGGAATGGCCCAAGGTACTCGGGTTGGGGCGGGAGGCAAGCGTGATTGTCGGGCCCGTCAGGCGGGGGCGGCTTCTCGGGCTTGCTGGGCCAGCCAGAGGCGCAATCCGTTGCGTCGCGTGTCGTCCTGGGGGGACCTTGCGTGATCAAGTTCCGCCAACCGGTTGGACACCACATCCACCAGGGATTGACCTGACAGACGGGCAACCCGGATGGTGGGGAGCACGCCAGGGTCATAGACCCAAAGCGCGTATTCCGCGGCGGTCAGACCCAGAAACGCATGCAATGGGGGGCCAGCCTCATCGGCAAGATCGTGCCAACGCTCCACCCATCCATCGATGGACTCCTGGGCAGGATCGAGGAGGTAGAGGTCGAAGAAGGTCGTCGGTTCAGCCGCCATCGTTGGGTCAGACATCAATCCTTCTCCCTCTGATCGGGCCCTTCCGCCATTCTCCGGTCACGGCATCCAACACGCCGAGATGGCGACCGCGCAAGTCAAAAACCTCGATTTCGCCGTGCAGGCTGTCCCAGGTGAACAGGCGCTGACCATCGCGGCTCCGCCAGCGGCGTTCCCCGTGGATGAAGCCTGATAGTCGCAATTGTCCAGAAATCCCGGTCTTGGGATTGGTGTGCGGCCCAATCGACGCGTCCTCGGTTCCGTGACCGTCAGGATACGCACGAAGGATTAAGGTTCGGATAACGCGGCGGGAAACAGAACCGGCCTGATGACCGACCGTTTCACTGACGCAAAATGGGATGGCAAGCCACCCCAACGCCTTCATTGCCGGCCACCCGCGTCACGGCACCCGGCGCATCCCGGTGCCTCCCCCAAGGGAAACACCGGCCGCGGGGACGGGCTATGCCGCCTGCAAGGCCCGAAGCGTGCCGGCATGGGCGCGCTGTTCGGCCACCGCGGTCTTCATCGCCTTCTGCAGCTTCTCGAACGCACGGACCTCGATCTGCCGGACCCGCTCCCGCGAGATGTCATACTGCTGCGACAGGTCTTCCAGAGTCGTCGGGTTGTCCTTCAGCCGCCGCTCAATCAGGATATGACGTTCCCGATCGTTCAGCGTCTTCAAGGCGTTGGCCAGAAGCGCCTGGCGTCCGCTGAGCTCTTCCCGTTCCGCGATCGCGGTTTCCTGGCTTTCCGACTCGTCGACCAGCCAATCCTGCCACTCGCCCTCCGAGTCCATGCGGACCGGTGCGTTCAGGCTGTGATCCGGCGCGGCGAGGCGGCGGTTCATGTTGATGACGTCCTGCTCGGGCACGTCCAGGTCCTTGGCGATCTTCGCCACCTGCTCGGGCTTCAGGTCGCCGTCCTCGATCGCCTGCATCTGGCCCTTCAGCCGGCGCAGGTTGAAGAACAGCTTCTTCTGCGCCGCGGTCGTGCCCATCTTCACGAGCGACCAGCTATGCAGGATGTATTCCTGGATCGCGGCCCTGATCCACCACATCGCATAGGTCGCCAGGCGGAACCCACGATCGGGGTCGAACCGCTTTACGGCCTGCATCATCCCGACGTTGCCTTCGCTGATCAGCTCCCCGACCGGCAGGCCATACCCGCGATACCCCATGGCGATCTTGGCAACGAGGCGCAGGTGGGACGTCACAAGCTTGTGCGCCGCAGCCATGTCTTCCTGGTCACGCCAGCGATACGCGAGCGCCAGTTCTTCTTCCGGCGCGAGCATCGGGAATTTGCGAATGTCCTGGAGATACCGGGACAGGTTGCCCTCGGGGGCGACGTTCAGTGCGATAGAGGCCATCGTCAAGGCTCCTTTCAGCCGATGGAACCGTGCCCGCCAAGGCGCAAGTTCATGGCTAATACGTGACTGGTGTCAGTCTGGATGCGGGCAGGAGACGTTACGTCCCGAATTCCCGCCCCGTTCTGGCAGCGTGTATCCGGACTTCCCCACCGAAGCGGACGCATCCTTCCGTCCTCGGTAGCTTCCGTATACCGGACCAGTCTGGTACTGTCAAGATTAACATAAGGTTAACAACGCGTAGGGTGGCTTACGCGAATAAGTACAAACCCCTATTGCATCGTTTACGCCCCGCCGACGGCATCCAGTTCCGTGATCAGTTCCCGCATATCGGCCGGCGGCGGAGTCTCAAACCGCAGCGCCTGGCCCGTCCGCGGATGGGCAAAACCCAACGAGGCCGCATGGAGTGCTTGCCGGGGAAAATCAAGGAGATGCCCGCGAACCGGCCCCTCCAACCCCCGCGCCGCGGCCGGGATCCGGCGTAGATAGACCGGGTCACCCACGATCGGGTGGCCCTGGGACGACAGATGCACCCTGATCTGGTGGGTGCGCCCGGTGGCCAGCCGGCACTCCAGCAGGCTGACAGCCATGCGCCACACGCGCAGCGTCCGGTAATGGGTCAGGGCGGCCTTCCCCCCATGCGTCACCAGCGCCATTCGCTTCCGGTCCCGCTTGTCGCGGCCGATCGCGCCCTCGATCTGCCCCGCGCCAGGACTGGGAACGCCCCAGGCCAGCGCGAGATACGACCGGTCCAAATCCCGGTTCGCGAAGGCGGTGGTCAGCGCATCGCTCGCAAGCTGCGTCTTGGCCACCACCATGACGCCGGACGTGTCCTTGTCCAGCCGATGCACGATGCCCGGACGCCGCTCCGCCCCGATGCCCGTGAACCCCGGACCGCAATGGGCGAGCAACGCGTTCACCAGCGTGCCGTCGTAGTTCCCCGGCGCCGGATGCACGACCAGGCCCGCCGGCTTGTCCAGCACGATCAGGTCCGCGTCCTCGTACAGCACGGTGAACGGGATCACCTGCGCGACCGGTACGGCCGGGACCGGCGGCGGGATGTCCAGCACATACTGCGCCCCCTCCTTCGCCCCCTCCGCCGGCTCCGTCACCGCTCGGCCGTCGCGTTGCAGCCGGCCTTCGTCTATCAGGGTCTTCACGCGAGAGCGGGAGAGGCCGCCAATCGCCTCGGCCAGCACGCGGTCGATCCGCTGGCCCGCGGCCTCCGCGCCGATGGTCAGGCGGAACGGCCCGGGGGGCGGCGCGTCGGTCCCATGCGGATCGGAGGGGTGGGTTGGCTCTGACATGATGGCTGGGCTTACGCGGAACGGTCACCACAAGAAAGGTTGAGTATGAACGAAGGTGCGTTGCGGGCGGTCAAGATCGCCGCGATCGTCATGGCGGTGCTGATCGTGCTGGGGACCACGACCCTGTTCGTGATGATGGCCAAGCGGGGCATGGGATCGGCCACGCCGACCGCGGCTATGGCGTCGATGGAGATCGCGCAGATTGCCGCCATCCTTGATGAGCCCCCCGGCACCCGGATCGCCGGGATCACCACCGTGGCCGACCGCCTGGCGGTCCAACTGACCGGCGGCGGCGCCGATCGCATCGTCCTGCTGGACCCGCGCACCGGCCAGGTCGCCGGCCGGGTCGCTCTGGCGCGCTGACCCGGTTGCCAGGCACCGCCGGCCCGGACAGCATGCCAGCCTGAAAACGGGGAGGTTTCCATCCATGCGCAACGCCAATCGCCGCCTCACGCTCGCCGCCCGCCCCGACGGCATCCCCGGGCCGGCCAACTTCGCCGAGGACACCCAGCCCATCCGCCCCCCCGCGGAGGGGGAAATGCTGGTGGAAACGCTCTACCTCTCCATCGACCCCGCCATGCGGTCCTGGATCGGCGAAGGCCCCACCTACACGCGCCGGATCGAGATCGGGGACCCGATGCGCGCCGGCGGCGTCGCCCGCGTGCTGGAGAGTAGGGCCGCCGGCTTCCAACCCGGCGACATCGTGCAAGGCCGCACCGGCTGGCAGAGTCATCCCACCCTGCGGGGGCGCGAGGCCCAGAAGCTCGACCTGACCCTGGGGTCGGTGGCGGACTGGCTGGGCCCCTTGGGAACCAGCGCGCTGACCGCCTATTTCGGCCTGCGCGACGTGGGCGACCTGCGGCCGGGGGACACGTTGCTCGTCTCCACCGCCGCCGGAGGGGTGGGGCAGATCGCCTGCCAGATCGGCAAGATCGACGGTTGCAGGGTGATCGCCATCGCCGGCGGTCCCGACAAATGCCGCTTCATCACCGAGACCCTCGGGGTGGATGCTGCCATCGACTACAAGGCTGAACCCGACCTGACCGCCGCCATCAAGCGTGCCTGCCCGGACGGCGTCGATGTGTATTTCGACAATGTCGGCGGGCCGATGCTGGATGCCGCGCTGGCCAACATGCGGACCGGCGGGCGGATCGTCTGCTGCGGCCGCATCTCCCAGGCCGCCGCAAAGGAGCCTTACGGGATCAGGAATCTCGGCATGATGGGCGGGCGCCGCATGCGGATGGGAAGCTTCATCGTCTTCGACTACAACAGCCGCTACCCCGAGGCACGTGCCTGGCTCGCTGCCCAGATCCGCGCCGGACGGCTGCAACAGAAACTGCATGTCGTTGAAGGCCTGGAACAGGCGCCACGCGCGCTGGGGATGCTGTTCACCGGGGAAAACACCGGCAAACTGGTGGTAAAGGTCGCGGAATAGCCTAACCGGGCAATGGTCCGCCCATCCCGTGCCGATCCGGTCTCATAGCCCCCACGCCAATCACGCCATATCCGACACGTTCAAATGGAGACACACAATGGAAACCAAGCGGGTCGTCTGCGCGCATGATTGTCCGGACATGTGCTCCCTGATCGCGCACGTGGACAACGGCCGTGTCGTCAAGATCGAGGGCGATCCGAACCATCCCCTGACCGCCGGCTTTGCCTGCGGCAAGGTGAACCGCGACCACGAACTCGTGCATTCCCCGGAACGGCTGAAGACCCCGCTGCGCCGCACCGGCCCCAAGGGCTCGGGCCAGTTCGAGCCGATCACCTGGGACCAGGCGCTCGACGAGATCACCACGAAGTGGCGCGCGATCATCGCCGAGTCCGGCCCGGAGGCGATCCTCGGCTACGCCTACAGCGCCCACCAGGGCCTGATGAACCGCGGCCTGACCAACGGGATGTTCCATGCCCTCGGCACCAGCCGGCTGAACGCGGGCACCGTCTGCGACTCATGCTCCGACGCAGCGTGGGAGCATACGGTCGGGCCAGTGGCCGGCGCCGATCCGGAATCCGTTGTCGAATCCGATCTGGTCGTAGGCTGGGGCTCTGACCTGCACGCCACCAACGTCCATCTCTGGGCGCTGATCGAGAAAGCCCGCGCCCGCGGCGTCAAGCTGGTCGTGATCGATCCCCGCCGCACCCGCGCCGCCCGGGCCGCCGATCTGTATCTGCCGATCCGCATCGGCACCGACGCCGCCCTCGCGCTGGGGGTGATGCACATCCTGGCGCGCGACGGGATGGTCGACCGCGCCTATATCGCCGCCCATACGCTGGGCTTCGACCAGGTTGAACGCGACGTCCTACCGAATTTCCCCCCCGCCCGCGTGGCCGAGATTACCGGCCTGCCCATCGTGGATATCGAGCAGTTCGCCGCGATGTACGGCGCCGCGAAGAAGTCCTTCATGCGCATCGGCTTCGGCATGAGCCGCTTCACATACGGCGGGCGCAACCTGCGGACCGTAGCGCTGCTGCCCGGCGTGACCGGCGCCTATGGCCGCTACGGCGGCGGCGCGCTGCTGGCCACCGCGGCGGCCTTCGACCTGAACTATGGTGCCGTCCGCCGCCCCTCCGGCCCAACCACCGCGCGGACCATCAACCACCTGAAGCTGGGGGAAGCGCTGGTCGAGGCGAACGACCCGCCGATCCGCGCGCTGTTCATCGCGGCGAACAATCCCGCCGTCACCAACCCCAACCTCGGGAAGCTGCGGGCGGGGCTGGCGCGGGAGGATCTGTTCACCGTCGTCCACGATCCGTTCATGACGGCAACGACCCGCTACGCCGACATCATCCTGCCGGCCACGACCTATCTTGAAACCGAGGATTTCTTCCGCTCCTACGGCACCTACTACATGCAATACAGCGAGGCCGCGGTGCCGCCGCAGCACGAAGCCTGGTCCAACCTCCGCGTCACCCAAACACTCGCTCGGCGGATGGGGCTGAACGATCCGGTGTTCGGGATGACGCCGCGCGATATCCTGAAGGAACTGTTCCAGGGCGCCGGCGGCCCGGTTGCCGCCTACGACCCGGCGGCGCTGCCGGAGCAGGGGCCGATCTCGATCGCCGGCAAGGGCGCGCAGGTCTTCGGCACGCCGTCGGGAAAGCTGGAGTTCTACTCGCAGACGTTGGCCGATCACGGCCAGCCGCCGCTTCCGGGATGGGAACCCGATCCGGCCGCCCCCGCACCCGCCAGCGGCTACCCCCTGCAACTGCTGACCACGCCCGGGTATTTCCAGAGCCACACCGCGTTCTCGGGCGTCGCCTTCCTGCGGGAACGCGAGGGCGCGCCCTGCGCCGTGCTACACCCGGACGACGCCAAGGCGCGCGGCCTGACCGAGGGGCAGAAGATCCGCCTGTTCAACGATCGCGGCGCCATCGGGGTCGTGCTGCATGTGCGGGAAGACGTGCGCCCCGGCGTGATCCTGGTCCCCGGCCAGCGCCCGGATGAGGAAGCGGTGTCCGGCACAGTGAACATGCTGTGCGACGACGGATATACCGACCTGGGGGAAGGTGCGACGTATCAGAGCACGTGGCTGGAAGCCCGCGCCTGGTAGGCCCGCCGTTGGGATGGTCACACCCGGACCATCCCAACCCCATGACGAACCCCGCCCACCCTGGTATCCAATCCCCTGCCGCCGCAGAGCAGGAACAGGGGAAACATGTCCGACACCGCCGATACCTTCGACTTCATCGTCACCGGGGCCGGTTCGGCCGGTGCCGCCGTCGCCGCCCGCCTGTCGGAGAACGCCCGCCACCGCGTCCTGCTGCTGGAAGCCGGCCCGCCCGACACGAACCCCTGGATTCACATCCCCCTCGGCTTCGCCAAGACCTACGTCGATGCCAAGGTGAACTGGAAGTTCGAGAGCGCCCCCCAGCCCCAGTTCAACGGCCGCAAGCTCTATGTCCCGCGCGGGCGCACGCTGGGCGGCACAAGCTCCATCAACGGCATGGTGTATATGCGGGGCAACCACCGCGACTATGACGACTGGCGCCAGAGGGGCTGCGTCGGCTGGGACTGGGACTCCGTCCTGCCCTACTTCAAGAAAGCCCAGAACCAGCAGCGCGGCGCGTCGGAGTTCCACGGCACCGGCGGCCCCTTGAACGTGTCGGATGCGGCATCAACCTCGGAACTCGCCGACGCGATGATCGCCGCCGCGGAACAGGTCGGCATCCCCCGCACCACCGACTTCAACGGCGCGGTGCAGGAAGGCGCGGGCTACTACCAGACCACCACCGCCCGCAGCCGCCGCTGGAGCACCGCGAAGGCGTACCTCGAACCCGCCAAGGCCCGGCCCAACCTGGTGATCCGCACCGGCTGCCAGGCCACCCGCGTGCTGATCGAAAACGGGCGCGCCGTCGGCGTCGAATACCAATCCCCCGCCGGCCGGCAGACGGCCCGCGCGAACCGGGAGGTCGTGGTCTCCGGCGGTGCCTACGGATCGCCGCAGTTGCTGCAACTCTCGGGCCTGGGGCCGGCCGAACACCTGCGCGACATGGGGATCGAAGTGATCCGCGACATGCCAGCGGTCGGATCGAACCTGCACGATCATTTCGGCATCTACCTGATGTGGAAATGCAGCAAGGCGATCACGATGAACGACCTGGAGAACAGTTGGCCCCGCAAGATCATGGCCGGCATCCGCTACGGCCTGTTCCGCGATGGCCCGATGGCCGTGAACGGCATCCGCGCCGGCATCTTCACCCGCACCGATGCTCGGCTGGAGCGGCCGGACATGCAGATCAACCTGCTGGAATGGAGCACGCTCGAACGTTCCAAGGACAAGGTCATCCCGCACCCGTTCCCGGGGTTCACCCTGGGTCCCGTGCATTTGTCGCCGGACGGGCGCGGCACCGTGCGCCTCGGCAGTCCCGATCCGCTGGCCCAGCCGGCGATCACCTTCGGCTTCCTCGGGTCCGAATACGACATGCGGGCGATGGTGGAGGGTGTGAAGCTCGCCCGGAAGATCGCCGAGCAGCCCGCGATGAAGCCCTATGTGGTGGATGAACTGGTGCCGGGCCTGAAGGCCGCCAGCGACGCCGACCTGGAGCAGTTCGTCCGCGACACGGGCGTGACCAACCACCACCCGACCAGCAGTTGCGCCATGGGGACCGGCACGAACACGGTCGTCGACCCGCGCCTGCGCGTCCATGGGATCGAGGGGCTGCGGGTGGCCGATGCCTCCATCATGCCGTCCGTCGTGGCCGGAAACACCAACGCGCCCTCGATCATGATTGGAGAGAAGGCGGCGGCGATGATCCTTGAGGATGCGGCCTGATGCCCCACCTTGGTAATCGGACATTGTCCGCCGCCGCAAGGAAGGCTAGGAGTCGCAAACAGGCAGGTCCCGGCCGAATGGCGCGCCGGGGCATGGCCATTTTTCGGGGAGCACGAGTTCCATGACGATCAAGGTCGGTGACAGCATTCCGTCGATGAAACTGATGATGGCCACGGCTGACGGGCCGAAGGAAGTTTCCACGGACGACATCTTCAAGGGCAAGACCGTGGTGCTGTTCGCGGTGCCGGGTGCCTTCACTCCCACCTGCAGCGCCAAGCACCTGCCGGGCTTCGTGCAGAACGCCGACGCCATCAAGGGCAAGGGCGTTGACACCATCGCGTGCATCTCCGTGAACGACGCGTTCGTCATGGGCGCGTGGGGCAAGGACCAGGGCACCGGCGACAAGGTGTCGATGCTGGCCGACGGCTCCGCCGCCTTCGCCAAGGCGCTGGGCCTGGAACTCGACCTGATGGGCCGTGGCATGGGCATGCGCAGCCAGCGTTACGCGCTGGTTGCCAAGGACGGCAAGGTGACGCATCTCGGCCTCGAAGCCCCTGGCGGGTTTGAGGCGAGCAAGGCCGAAACCATCCTCGGCGTCCTGTAAGCGCCGGATCGGATTGGAGGGCGGCACCTGCGGGTGCCGCCCTTTTTCGTTGGAGGTCAGCCGCGCCGCAGGAAGAACCAGGCCGTCACCGTCGCGCTCAGCACCAGGACCAGCACCCGGATCAGTCCGGGCGGGAGGCGTTTCGCAACCCTCGCCGCGCCATACCCTCCGACAATGGCCGAGGTCAGCATGGCCAGCATCTCGGGCCAGCGGACCGCACCGGCGATGACGAAGCAGACCACCGCCGCCCCATTGGCGCCACTGACCAGCAGCGTCCGCGCGGGGGCCATGGCTTTCAGTTCGGTCGTGTCCAGCAGGCTCCAGACCGCCAGCATCATCAGGCCGACCGCCCCACCGAAATAGCCGCCGTAGATCGAAATCAGGAACTGGCAGACCAGCATCGTGCCGGTGCCGATCCGCATGCGGCGGCTGAGCGCCAGCCCGACCTCCCGCCCGCCGGCAAAGGTCAGGGTCGCCAGCAGCAACAGCCAGGGCACGACGGCGTCGAAGGTGGAGGCCGGGGCGAACAGCAGCAGCAGGGCGCCGACCAGCCCGCCCAGGATGCTGATGGGCAGCAGCAGGCGGAGGCTGACCCCCGCGACTCCCGTCAGCCCGTCCCGATAGGCCCAGGTGCTGGCGATCGTGCCCGGAAACAGCGCGACCGTGCTCGTCGCATTCGCGGCGACCGGAGGCAGGCCCAGCAGGACCAGGGTCGGGAAGGTGACAAAGGACCCCCCGCCCGCCACCGCGTTCATGGCGCCGGCGAGCAGTCCGGCCACGACGAGCAGGGGGATGTTTTCCATCCGCTATCCTGGCTGTCCGGTCCGCTGCGGTGCAATCGGGGACAGTTCGGCCGAGGCCTTACCGGTTGCCGCTCCTATCGCACCCGCAGCATCTGGAACGCCACCAGGGCCGTGATCATGAGCCCCGCGCCCATGCCCTGGATGGGGGACAGAGTCTCCCCCAGCAGGGCCATGCTGAACAGGGTCGTCAGCAGAGGTTCCAGGTTCATGATCAGGGCTGTCCGGAACGGGCCGATCCGGTTGGTCGAGATATAGATCAGCAGCGTCGAAAGCGTCGTCGTGATGCAGACCCCGACAAAGGCCAGCCACCCGGCGGCCGACTCCGGTTGGTGCCAGGTGCCCACGCTGCTCAGGGCGATCAGATAGACCGCGGTCGACGGCACCATCGAATACCAGGTCGTCAGGCGAGCATCGGCGCCGAACAGGTAGGCGCGGGTCAGGAGGAGGGTGATGACCCGGGCGATCGCCGCGATGAAGGCGCTGGCAAGGCCAAGCGGCGCCAGGTCCTCCAGATGAAAGCCGAGCATCAACCCAAGGCCGATGAACGCCACCAGGGCGGCCAGCAGGGCGCGCCACCCCACCCGGTCCACGCCCGTCGCCGCGCCCGCCAGGCCGGTCAGCAGCGGGTAGACAAAATAGGCGAGGATCGCGATCGACACCGGCAGCAGGGCCACGGATTGCAGCAGCCCGAACATCGTGACCGAAAACCCCAGGCCGATGCCCAGCGCGATCAGCCGCTCCCGGCTGGTGTGCTGGCGGGGCGCGGGGGCCAGCCGCAGCCAGATCGCGAAGAACGCGACCACAAGGACCCCGCGGAGGGAGGCCAGGGACAGCACGTCCATGCCGCTGGCGAACACGACCTTCAGCAGGATATCCGCGATGCTGAACGACACCGCCGCGACAAGGCCTGGCAGCAGGTCGGCGAACGACATCCGTTCCGGTTGGCTCGACGCCAGACTCACGCGCGTTCCGCCCCGGTCGGTTTCATGATGCTCGCTTTCCTGGACGCCGCTTGGCTTGCTTGTGCGCCAGTGTGACGGGAAAGCCGCGTCGCCTCAAGGCGATGGGGCGGCTGGGTTTCGGGCACGCAAGCGGATAGGCTGACGGCCATGAGAGGCAAGAATTCCGCGTCCGGCCCCGTCTGGCTGTACGCGCTGACATGGAATGAGCGGCGGGTGCTGCCGTTCTTCTTCCGCCACTACGACCCCTGGGTCGATCGCTACATCCTGTATGACGACGGCTCAACCGACGGGACGCTGGATGTCCTGGCGGCGCATTCGCGCGTGACGATGCGGCGGTTCGACCGGGCGGTCCCGAACTCCTTCGTCGAGTCGCACCGGCTCTGGCAGAACCATGAATGGAAGGAAGCGCGCGGGCAGGCGGCGTGGATCGTGCTCACCGCGATCGACGAACACCTATGGCACCCGGCGATGCCAACCTACCTGGCCGACCAGGCGCGCCAGGGCGTGACCGCGATCCCCGCGCTCGGGTTCAACATGATCGCCGACGGGTTTCCCTCCTCGGACACGAACCTGGCCGAAACGCTGCGGGTCGGGATGCCGCATCACGAGATGAACAAGCTGTCCCTGTTCAACCCCAACGCTCTCACGGAAACCAACTTCTCCCCCGGCCGCCACTACGCCAAGCCAGAAGGCGACGTCCGCTACCCCGAGGCCGATGAGGTCTTCCTGCTGCACTACAAATATCTGGGCACGGACTATGTCGCGGGCCGCAACGCGGAGCTGCGGACCGGCCTGGGTAAGCACGACATCCAGGCCGGATTGGGGGAGCAATATGCCTGGGGCAAGGGCGTCTGGGATGACGCCCTGGCCGAGATGAAGAAACACGCCATCGACTACCGGGACCCGAGCGTCGGCTTCACCACCCACATCGACCGCTGGTGGCGGGACCGCCGATCCCGGGGGTGATCACCAGCTGACGGGCACCCGATCCACATGGACCGTCCCGTTGCCGGTCAGCCGTACCAGGTTGACCGTCTTCGCGAGGTCGGGGGAGCCGGAGTAATAGGCCGGGACCGTGCCGCTGCCGACTTTCTCCCACCGGTTCCAGTGGCCCAGCGCGAGGTAGTCCGCGCAGGTCGCGTCGATCTCATCATCGCTGATCAGCCAGGACGGGCGCAGGGGAACGGCGCCCGGCGGCTCGTAATGGCCATGCGCCAGGGCGATCTGCCAGCGGCTGCTGCGAGGGCGGGGGGTCCGCAGCGGCACCATGTTGCCGTAGTCGGTGTGGGCGTGGCCCCAGAATTCCAGGTCGTGATCGGCGAAGTGAACCGCCAGGTCGTGCGTCACGCCGATGATATGGACATGCGGGATGTCGCCCAGGCCGCCGCGGATATAGGCGGAGTCCGGGGTGATCGGGTCATGGTTGCCCGGCAGGATCACGACATGCCGGCCGGCATTGTTCAGCATGTCGGCCGTGCGGGTCAGGATCGCCTTGGACTGGCGGTTGTTGTCGAAGATGTCGCCCACCAGCAGCACGAAATGCGCGTCATGGGCCTTCGCGGCCTCCAGCACGACCCGCAGGCCTGTGGCGCCGTCATCGCCATAGCTGGGTTCGGCGGGGTGGTCGTCCACGTGCAGGTCGGAACTGTGCACGAGCAGGATGTCGTCGGCGGGCGATCTGGTCACTGGTCGGGATATCCGTTCGGCCGGGGGAAGATGGGGCTGACAGCTTGCCGAAGCCTGTGGCGCAGTCAACCTCCGCGATTCCGTTGCAAGTGAGGTGCCCTGTGCTAAATACCCCCTCTACCGTTTCCGGACCCGCGCGCCAAAGTGGTGGGCGTAGGCCAGCGTGATGCGGTCGACCGCCGTCCTGGCCCGAGGAATACGATGCGCGCTCTGTCCTTTTCCCGCTTTCCCACGGCCGGGTCGGTCCGCTCTCTGGCACTTGCCGGCCTGATGGTGGTGGGTCTCGCCGGCTGCGCAACGGCTCCGCCGGCCGATGATCCGGAGGCGGTGGCGGAGTTCAAGGAACTCAACGATCCGATCGAACCGACCAACCGGGTCTTCTATGCCATCAACACGGCCCTGGATGACGCGCTGCTGGCGCCCGTGGCCCGCGGCTACCGGGCGGTGTTTCCGGACGTGGTCCGCACGGGCATCAGCAATGTCCTGGTGAACCTCGGGACACCGGTTCGGCTCGGGAATGACATCCTGACCGGCAAACCACGGCGCGCCGGCGACACAACGATGCGGTTCTTTATCAATTCCACCGCGGGCGTGCTGGGCTTCTTCGATGTCGCCGCCGGCATGGGATACAAGAAAACCGACACGGATTTCGGCCTGACCCTCGCGAACCTCGGGGTAGAAGAAGGGCCGTTCCTGTTCCTGCCCATCCTGGGCCCGTCCGGCCCGCGTGACCTGACCGGCTTTGTCGTCGACCGCGCCGCCGACCCGTTCACCTGGGTTGGCCAGGGCACCGCGGTCGTAGCGCTTGGCTGGTCGCGCACCGGCGTCAGCGCGATCTCCGTGCGGGAAAAGGTGCTGGACCCGGTGGAGCAGATCAAGAAGACCGCGCTCGACCCCTATGCGACGTTCCGCAGCCTCTATCGCCAGTACCGGACGGCCGAGTTGACGAAGCTGAAGAACGACAACCGCGCGACCATCCCCGTGTGGTTCCCCGATCGCGCCGGGGAACAGATCAACCCGCCTGCCCGCTGACGGAGATTGCGACCCATGACTGATAGACGCGGTTTCCTGCTGGCAGCGCTTGGCGCCGGCGCCGCCGCCGCGATGCCAGGTTCAGCCCACGCACAGGCTGCCGAACGGGCCAGCGCCTTCATCAAGACGACCGGAGAGCGCCTGGTGGCCGTGGTGAACGGCCCTGGCTCCCCCGCCGACAAGCGGCATGCGATCGGCCAGATCATCGTCGCCGCCGTCGACGTCGACGCGGTCGGCCGTTTCTGCCTCGGCCGTTTCTGGCGCCAGACCTCGCCCGACCAGCAGAAGACCTACCTCGCTTTGTTCCAGGAAGTCCTCATCACCAACATCACCGCCAAGCTCGGTGAATACCAGGGCGTGAAGTTCACGCTGGGCCGAGCACGGCAACAGGATGAGGAACAGGTGGTCTCGACGGTGGTGGAGCGGCCGAACAGCGCGCCCGCCACGGTCGATTGGGTCGTCACGAAACCCGCGGCGGCACCGCGCATCATCGATGTGATCGCCGAGGGCACGTCGCTCCGCATCACCCAGCGCAGCGACTATTCGGCCTATCTGCAGCGCAACAACAACAGCATTGAGGCGCTGCTGGCCGCGATGAAAAGCCAGGCCGTCCTGAACAAGTAGGGATCAGGCCTCCACGTTGGCCTGGGGCATCCGGTTCCAGGCATCCAGCGCGGCGATTTTGTAGGCCTCGGCCAGGGTCGGGTAGTTGAACGTGTTCTCGATGAAGTAATCGAGTGTCCCGCGCAGGTTCAGCACGGCCTGCCCGATATGAACGAGTTCCGTCGCGCCCTCCCCCACGATGTGGGCGCCCAGCAGGCGGCGGGTCTTCAGGGAGAAGATCAGCTTCATCATCCCGTTGGACAGGCCCATGATGTGGCCGCGCGATGTCTCCCGGAATCGCGCCACGCCGCATTCATAGGGGATGCCACGCCGGCGGACTTCCTCCTCGCTCATGCCGACCGTCGAGATTTCGGGCACGGCGTAGATGCCATAGGGGAAGAACTCCGGCGCCGGGGGCATCTTAACCCCGAACGCATGGCAGGCGGCGATGCGACCCTGCTCCATCGACGTGGACGCCAGGCTCGGGAAGCCGATCGCGTCGCCGGCGGCGTAGATGTGCGGCTGGGCTGTCTGGAAGGTCACGGGATCGACCTTGAGCCGGCCGCGCTCATCCGCGGTCAGCCCGCAATTCGCCAGGTCGAGCACATCCGTCGCGCCCATTCGGCCGGCGGTATACAGCAGCATCTCCGACCGGATGCGACGGCCGCTTTCCAGCACCGTCACGGGCCAGTCATGATCGAAGGCGATGGCGACGACCTTGGAACCCAGGCGGATGGCGATGCCACGGTCCCGCAACTGGTGCAGAAAGTCCTCGACCAGCTCATGATCGATGAAGTCCAGCATGCTCTCGCGGGATTCCACGAGCGTGACGCTCACGTCCAGCGCGCTGAAGATCGTTGCATATTCGACGCCGATCACGCCGCCGCCCACCACGGTCAGGCTGCGCGGCAAATGCGGGATTTCAAGGATGTTGTCGCTGTCCAGGATGTTACGGCCGTTGAACGGAACTTCGGGCGGGTGGTACGGCCGGGTCCCGACGGCGATCAGGATTTTCTCGGCCTCGGCCACACGGGTGTCGCCGTTGCCGAGGCGGACTTCGATGCGGTGGGGGTCGAGGAACCGCGCCAGGCCGTGCATACGCTCCACGCCATTGCGGGCGAACTGGTGTTCCAGCACATCGACTTCGTGGTCGAGCGTCTTGTGCATGCGCGACATCAGATCGGTGGCGGAGATGTGCTGCTTGACGCGATAGGCGCTGCCGTAGAACCCCCGCTCGCGCCAGCCGGTCAGGTTCAGCACGGTTTCCCGCAGCGTTTTCGATGGGATGGTGCCGGTATGGACGGAGACGCCACCGACGCGGCGGCCCTTTTCGATCACCAGCACCGACCCACCCGTCTTCGCGGCCTGGATGGCGGCTCGGCGGCCCGCGGGACCGCTGCCGATGACAATGAAATCGTGACGCTTCATGGGGCAACCGGACCGGTCATTTATTGCGGTTGCAGCATAGCAGCCATGACGCGGAATATCAGAGGGAATAGGGCCGACAGACGGCCGCTGACTGTTGGATTATGTCGACCAATGTCCAACCGTTCCGGGACGGACGCGGGCAATCACCGCGTTCATCCCGGTTCGGCGGCGCCTGGGCGCCACGCGTCTGGCCACCGAGCTCCCCGCCCGAGCCCAGACGCCCTGTGTCAGGTCAGAGTGGCTTCAGGTTCGTCGCGGCGGCCTTGCCGCGCTCCATGACCACGTCGTAGCTGACTTTCTGCCCCTCATTCAGCCCACGCAGGCCGGCGGCCTGGACCGCGGTGATATGCACGAACACATCCTTGCCGCCTTCCTGCGGCATGATGAACCCGTATCCCTTTGTGGTATTGAACCACTTGACTGTCCCCGTAGACATTGTCTGCGTCCTTCTCCGTCCAGTGCGTCCGGCGCCATCGCCGGACGATTTAGTCAACCGGGCCTTTGGAGGTCTTGAGAGCACCCGACAGACGGAGGCGCAGCAAGGCTAGCCAAAATACGATTGCGCCTCGAAGTTGGCCCAGAAATGTCCATCGGAGTCAATCGTGACCACCGATCGGGCCAAGACAAGCGCCAGGTTGCGCGGTCTATTCTTGAGCAGCGCAGCAAAGACCACTTCAATTTCCCGCTTGTGTGGAAATTGAAGCTTCCGGCCTTCGTGCCGTCACAAAATTTACCGCCGACCGCACAAAAAAGCGGGCCCGAAGGCCCGCTTTCGTCGTTGATCTCGGGTCCGGAGGCCGAGGCCCCCGGAACGGGATCAGAAGTCCATGCCGCCCATGCCGCCCATGCCGCCGTCACCGCCCGGCATCGGAGGCATCTTGCGCTCCGGCTTCTCGGCCACCATCGCTTCGGTGGTGATCAGCAGACCGGAAACGGAAGCCGCGTCCTGCAGGGCCGTGCGCACGACCTTGGTGGGGTCGATGATGCCGGACTTGACCAGGTCCTTGAACTCACCGGACTGGGCGTCGAAGCCGAAGCTGTAGTCGCTGTTGTCCAGCGTCTTGCCAGCGATCACGGCGCCGTCTTCACCGGCGTTCTCGGCGATCTGGCGCAGCGGGGTCTGGATC
>CANJSR010000036.1 GCA_947476855.1 Acetobacteraceae bacterium | reverse complement strand
GCGCGTTCACGCGGGATGAACTGCCCGAGGTCATCAGCCATTGGGGCGAAGCCGCGGCGCGCGCCGACAAGGCGGGCTTCGACGTGCTGGAAATCCACTCGGCGCACGGATACCTGCTGCATCAGTTCCTGTCGCCGGAAGCCAATCGCCGCAACGACGATTACGGCGGAACAGAAATGAACCGGATGCGCTTCCCGCTGGAAGTGGCCGAATGCGTCCGCGCCAACTGGCCAGCCCACAAGCCGCTGTTCATGCGTCTGTCGTGTGAGGACGATGCCGGCTTCGGCCCCGAGCAGGCGGTGAACCTGTCGCGGGAGTTGAAGAAAAAGGGCGTGGACGTCATCGATTGCAGCTCGGGCGGCGTGCTGGAGCGGTCGCCGATGGACAGCGTGCGGGCGCAGAAATACGGGTATCAGGTGCCGTATGCCGAGAAGATCCGCGCGGAAGCCGAGATCATGACGATGGCCGTTGGGCACATCGTGCATGCCGACCAGGCCGAGGCGATCCTGCAAGGCGGCCAGGCCGACCTGATCGCGATCGCGCGGGAACTGCAATATAACCCGAACTGGGCGCTGGACGCCGCGCAGAAGCTGGGCGCTGACCCGGACTTCACCTGCGTGCCGCCGGCCTATGGGTTCTGGCTGGGCAAGCGGGCGAAGTCGAAGTTCGAGGGCACGCCCTCGACCTTTCGCCAGGGCCTGATGACCGCCGCTGAATGATGCGACGACGTGACGGGCGTATCGACGCCCGTCACGGCTGCGGCATCAGTTCCTGGTCATAGCGCTTCTGCAGGGCGTGGATCGCGTCCATGTCCGGTGTCGGGACGGCGACCAGCTTCTCCAACTCTCGGAAATAATCGCTTTGATGGCCAGCCGGGTTGAACAGGGCCAGCACGCGCGCGGGGCCGGGGCCGAGGTTGGAAAACCCGTGATGCACGCCGCGCGGCACATGCGCGACCGAGCCGGCCTTGCGCAGGAATGTCTTGCCGTCGACGATGAACTCGATTTCGCCTTCGGTGACACACAGGGTTTCGTCCATCGTCATGTGGACGTGGTAATCGATGGTGAAGGGACCGGAGATGATGAGGTCATAGAGTTCGATGGCGTCTTCCGACTGCGTGCCCACCACGCGGCTGACAATCTTCATTGCGCCGATGGTGAAGACTTCGCCTTCATCCGATGAAAGAACCGAGGCCTGACGATCTGGCATGTTGCTCTCTCCCCTGGCGCGATGGCGCCGCGCCCGGACTGTAGCAGGTTATATTGTGCTGAGGCGTGAAATATTATGTTGTACGTGTAATCCGCGTCCTATACGGGCTGCAGAGGCCGATGCGGACCAGGTGGCGGCGTGGCTGAGATCGCATCGCCGGGACGGACATCGCCGTCTGCCAGCACGATCCCCATCACACCGGCTTTCCGGATCAACCCGCCATCCGGCGCGCGGTCGAGTACCGCGGCCATCAGGCCGGGTTGAAACCGGTCCAGTTGCAGGCAGGGGTTTCGGAGGCCGGTCACCTCGACGACCGCCGTTGCGCCCAGATGCAGGCGGGTGCCAGTGGAAAGCCCCAGCAGGTCGATGCCGCGGGTCAGTACGTTCTCTCCGACATCGCTAGGGCTGAGCTTGAAACCCTTGGCGGCGAGTTCGTCGAACAACTCGGCATGGATCAGGTGCACCTGCCGCAGGTTCGGCTGGGACGCGTCACGCGCGACGCGAGAGCGATGCTTGACGGTCGTGCCGGCATGCGCGTCGCCATCCACACCGAGGCCGGCGACCAGCCTGATCCACATTTGTGGTTTCTTGCTGAAGCCGTGGCCGCGCGCGGCGCTGACCGAAAGGACCGTGCCGGTCATGTCAGCGCGGTGTCAATTTCATCCGAGGTCAGTCGCCAGGCGTTGTCGAGTTCGGCAACAACTTCGATCATGAAACGCTCGGTCAGTGCGAGGGCGCGGGCCGGATCGCCGAGGTGATCGGCCAGGATCGCAAGCGCGAGTTGCCTCGGCCCGTCACCCTCATAGGTCCATTCGAAACCGGCCGGACTGAACTCCTTTAGGTCGAACCGAGGGTTTAAGGGCTGGTCGTCGACCGTGACCACCGCGCCATCCAGGCTGCGCCCGCCTTCATAAATCTTCATCAGAACATCACCACGCTGCGCACGGTTTCACCACGCTTGAGCGCCGCGAACCCTTCATTGATCTGTTCAAGAGGGATGCGGGCGGAGATCATTTCATCCAACTTCAACTTTCCGTCCAGATAGGCCCGCGCCAGCATCGGAAAGTCGGTCTGTGGCTTCGCACCGCCGTAGGAGGAGCGGGTGATCCGTTTTTCCTGCATCAGGCTGCCCCAACGGAACGCGACGTCGTCGTTCACGGCGACCTTGCCGAGCCAGACGACCTGGCCGCCGGGTCGGACGGCCTCGACGGAGAGGCGGAAGCCGGCTGGCGCTCCCGCGGCTTCCAGCACCACGTCGGCGCCCCGGCCATCTGTCATTGACCGTGCGAGATCGGCGGCTTCGGTTGGATCGCAGGCATGGGTGGCACCGATCGCCTGGGCGAGTTGTCGGCGGGCGGGGTTTGGATCGACGGCGATGATTGTGCCCGCGCCGGCAAGAACGCAGCCCTGGACGGCGGATAGTCCAACGGCGCCGCAGCCGATGACCATCGCGACATCGCCCCAGCGGAGTTGCGCGATCCGGGTTGCGGCCCCGACGCCTGTCATGACACCGCAGCCGATCAGGGCCGCGCGGTCGAACGGCATGGTGTCCGGTACGCGCACCGCGCTCTGTGCCGGCACGATCACGTACTCCGAGAAGCCGCCGAGATACATCAGTTGATGGACAGGTACCGCGTCGCAGGTGAGGCGTGGCCTGCCATCGAAGTGAAACGCCTTGGGTCCGTTGGCGAGGAACTGCCGGCACAGGATTGGTTGCGCGCGCTCACAATAGAAGCAGCCGCCGCAATGCGGGTTCCAGGACAGCACGACGCGGTCACCGATCCCAAGTTCACTGACGCCGGCGCCAAGTTCCACGACCTCGCCGGCCGCTTCATGGCCCAGAACAGCGGGGAGTTGCACGGCCAGCGCGCCCTCGATCGCTTCCAGGTCCGTGTGGCACAGGCTTGCGGCGCGGACACGGACGAGGACATCACCGGGCGCGACCGGGCCGACGTCGAGGGTTTCGATCGTCATCGGTGCATTGGTCTGGCGCAACACGGCGGCTTTGGCTTGCGGCATCGGGTGGTTCCTCCGACGAAAGTGTAGCATCCCTTGGGTAGTTCATGTTATGTTCCCTGCTGTTCGAAAGATGGAGGGAACCATGACGTTGATGAAGGGAAGCTGCCGCTGCGGGTCCGTCAGTTACGCTGCGGATGCCGATCCGGTCTTCACCGGACTATGCCATTGCCGCAACTGCCAGAAGGAAACCGGCAGCGCGTTTTCCGTGGTGATCGCCGTGCCGATGCCGGCGCTGAACATGACAGGCAAGACAAAGGTCTTCGACTCCGTGGGCGATACGGGCAAGGCGACACACCGCGCCTTCTGTCCCGAGTGCGGAACGTCCGTCACGCACTGGGCTGACATCCTGGAGGGCCTGATCATGATCAATGTCGGGACACTCGACGATCCATCCTGGGTCAAGCCGACGATGCAGATCTACTGCGACAGCGCCCAGCCCTGGGTGAAGCTGGATAGCGACATGCAGAGCTGCCCGAAGATGCCAGCCTGACCGCCGTTCAGATCACCTTGCTGTCGCGGAAGGCCTGGATTTCGGCGGCGCTGTAGCCGGCGCGGGCGAGCAGTTCGTCATTATGCTCGCCCAGCTTCGGTGCCACACCGATCTTCGCGGGGGTCTCCGAGAACTGCCACGGCGTACCATGCACTTTCAGGCGCTTGCCATGCTCCGGATAGTCGATCTCGGTGACGTATCCGTTGGCGAGGACGTCCGGATCGTTTGATGCCTCCAGCAATGTGTTGATCGGTGCCGAAACGATATCCGCCTTCCGCAGGCGCGCGACCCAGTCATCGCGTGATCCGGTCGCGAAGAGTGTGTCGAGAAGGCGCAGCAGGGTTTCGCGTTTTTCGGCGGAGTCGATGATCACGCCAAGGTCGCCGAAGCCCGCCGTTTCAAGGTCGCCGTAGAAGCCCAGTGCTTCCATCGCCTGTTTCCAGTGGCGCCCGCCGTTCAACTGGAAGACCAGCGGCTTGCCGTCGCGATCGTTGAAACTGGCGCTCATGCCAGGGCGGGATGCCGTGCCCGTGATCCGCGCCTGCCCGGTGACAGGATTTTGGTTGCGCCACATCGTGGTGGTCAGCGTCCACCCCATCAGGCGGATCTGGCCGCCCAGCAGGGAGCAATCGACCTTCTGCCCAACGCCCGTCGCGCGCGCATGGGTCAGCGCCGCCAAGGCACCGCCAAAGGCCAGGATCGCACAGGTTTCATCAGCTACGGACACGATGCCGGTCCGCAATGGTTCGCCGGGGTTGGAATAGGCTTCGGCGATTCCACCCAGCGCCTGCGCCATGGAGTCCGTGCCAGGCAGGTCGGCGTTCGGGCCGTTCGGCCCGTAGCCGGAGATCGACATATAGACGAGACGTGGATTGATCTTCTTCAGGTCCTCATAGCCAAACCCGTTCTTCTCGGCGGCACCCGGGCGGAAGTTCTGTCCGAAAATATCGGCCTCGGCCACAAGCCGGCGGAGGATTTCCTGTCCCTCCTTCGTCTTCAAATTCAGCGTCACGCTTTTCACGCCGCGGTTGTTCGTCTCGAAATAGGTGCTGGGCACGCCTGGCAGGATCGACGTGCCGCGGGAGTTGTCGCCGCCTTCCGGGACCTCAATCTTGATGACCTCGGCGCCAAGATCTGCCATCAGCATATAGGGCACGGTGCCCGCCTGCGCGGTCGAACACGCAACGACCTTGACGCCTTGCAACGGTCCATGGGGTGCGGTCATGACAAACCTCTCCGTCAATCAAACAGATGGCAGGCAACAAGATGCCGCGGCGCGGTTTCCTGTAGCAATGGTTCTTCCTGCGAGCAACGCGGCATCGCAAACGGGCATCGTGTGTGGAACCGGCAGCCACTGGGCGGGTTCAGCGGCGAGGGAACTTCCCCCCGTAACTCGATCTCTTCATCCTCCGAACCCGGGCGGGCCGGCAGCACGGCCGAGAACAACGCCTTGGTGTAGGGATGCTGGACGTTATCGAACAGCGACTTCGTCGGCGCGTACTCAACGATCTTGCCGAGATACATGACAATTGTCTGGTCAGCCATATAGCGCACGGTTGCGAGGTCATGCGCGACCAGCAGATAGGCCACGTTGTCCCGGGCCTGGATGTCCTTCAGCAGGTTCATCATCTGCGCTCGGATTGAGACATCGAGCGCCGAAACCGGCTCGTCCAGCACGATAAGTTTCGGTTGTGACGCAAGTGCGCCTGCCAGGGCGATCCGCTGCCGTTGCCCACCGCTGAATTCATGCGGATATTGAGACGCCTGTTCTGGTCGCAGACCGACCTGGCGCAGCAGATCCGCGACCCGCTCCGCGATCCGCGCCTTGTCGCCCCAACCGCTCACGATCAGGGATTCCGCGATCGTCCGGCCAACCGTCATGCGGGGATTGAGTGATGACCACGGGTCCTGGAAGACCGCCTGGACCTGAGACCGGAACGACTTCAGGGCGTCGCCCAGCAGTCCCTGCACGGGAGCTCCCCCCAGCGTGATCTCGCCGCCGCTGGGCTGTTCCAGGTTCAGGATCATCCGCGATGTCGTTGTCTTGCCGCATCCTGACTCACCGACCAGGCCCAATGTCTCGCCGGCGTTGATCGAGAACGAAATGTCATCAACCGCCTTCACCACGCCGATCGTCTTGGCGAACAGGATACCCTTGGTGAAGGGAAAGTATTTGCGGAGGTTTTCAACCCGCAGCAAAGGCTCCGTCGTCATGGCGCCAACCTCCAGCAATCCGCCGTGTGATCGGTCCCGACCTGGAAGCTCTCGGGATAGGCCTCCCGGCATCGGTCCTCGGCGAAGGCGCAACGATCGGCGAAGCGGCACCCGACTGGCAGGTCCATCAAGGATGGCGGCTGGCCCTCGATCGTCCGCAATCGTCCGTCGGTGCCTTCCATCTTCGGGACCGATGCGATGAGCGCCTGCGTATAAGGATGCGACGGATTGTCGAAAACATCCCGCACCGGCCCGCATTCCACGATCCGTCCAGCATACATCACCGCCACGCGGTCACACATCCGCGCTACCACGCCGAAATCATGCGTGATGAAAAGGATCGCCATCCCGGTTTCCCGTTGCAGGCGCTTGAGCAGTTTCAAGTACTGCAACTGAATCGTGACATCCAGCGCGGTGGTGGGTTCATCCGCAATCAGCACCTCCGGCTTGCCGGAAATCGCGATGGCACCGACGACACGCTGCTTCATGCCCCCGCTCATTTGATGCGGGAACTGGCCGATCCGTTGTTCCGGCGCGGCGATTTCCACATGGCGCAGAGCCTGGATCGACTCCCGATCAAGCTCCGCGCGCGATCCTTTGAAGCGACGAACGATCGCTTCCCGCAATTGATTGCCGATGGTGAACACCGGGTTGAGCGATGTCTGTGGGTCCTGCAACACCATCGAAATCTTGCGCCCACGCACCGTACGCATCTCGTTGGGCGACTTCGTCAGGATGTCTTCACCGTCCAGCACGACCTGGCCTTCCACGGTGCGGGCCGATCCTTTCGGTAGCAACCGCATCACCGATAGCGCGGTCAGGCTCTTGCCGCAGCCGGACTCTCCAACCAGGCCCAAAACCTCTCCCCTTCGCAGGGAAAAGCTGACGCCATCGACGGCTTTCAGCACGCCGCGACGCAGGAAGAAATAGGTGCGAAGGCCGCGCACCTCCAGGATGGTATCAGCGGTCATAGCTGCCTCAGCCTGGGATCGAGCCGGTCACGCAACCAGTCACCGAACAGATTGACCGACAGCACCAGCAGTGTGATCGCGATGCCCGGGATCAGCGCGACCCACCAGGCACTCGCGATACGCCCGCGCCCTTCCGAGATCATCAGCCCCCAGGTCGGTGTCGGCGGCGGAATGCCCGCACCCAGGAAGCTCAAGGACGCCTCGGCTACGATCACAACGCCGATGTTCAATGTCACCAGCACCATGAACGTGTTCAGGACGTTCGGCAGGATATGCGTGGCCATGATCCGTAGTGACGAGCAGCCCCGCACCTTTGCCAATGCAACGAAGTCCCGCTGCTTCAACGCCAGCACCTCCCCGCGGATCACGCGAGCGAAACTAGCCCATAGCAGCAAGGAAATCGCGATTACCAGCGTTGCCATGCCTTGGCCCATCGTCACCGCCAGGAGCAAGGCAAACAGTATCGCCGGAAAGGTGAACGCCGCATCAACAAGCCGCATCAGCACATTGTCGATCATCCCGCCCAGATAGCCGGCCAGGATGCCGATCGTCAGGCCAATCCCGCCACCCGCCGTCAGAGCCAGCACGGCCACCAAAAGGCTGACGCGCGCACCGTAGATCAGGCGGCTCAGGATATCCCGTCCGAAACCATCCGTGCCAAGCAGGTACTTCGTGCTGCCACCCTCCATCCAGAACGGCGGCAGCAGCTTGTCGCGCAACGTCTGGTCGATCGGGGAGTACGGCGCCAGCAACGGCGCGAACAACGCCATCGCCAGCATCGTACTGATAATAATTATCGGAATCCACGGCGCTCGGCGCATCGTTCGGCGTTCCCTCAGCTCAACCGGATCCGAGGATCGACATAGGCGTATAAAATATCGACCAGCAGATTGATCGACAGGATCAGGATCGCCTTCAGGATGATCACGGCCTGCAGCAGCGGGAAATCCCGATAGATCACGGCCTCATATGTCAGCCGGCCGACGCCGGGCCAGGCGAAGACCGTTTCGGTCACGATTGCACCGGTGATCAGGTTGCCGACGAAAACACCCCACAGCGTCAGCACTGGGATCAACGCGTTCCGAAGGCAGTGCTTCCAGATCACGACCCATTCGCTCAGCCCCTTGATGCGGGCGAGCTTGACGAATTCGCTCTCCATCACTTCAAGCATGCTCGATCGGATCAGCCGCATGAAACCTGCGACGAGGAAGGCGCCGAGCGTAATGACGGGAAGGACGTAGTGTTCGGGACCGCCCATGCGGCCGGAGGGGAGCCAGCCTAGCTCGACACTGAACACGAAGATCAGGATGATCCCCAGCCAGAAACTGGGCATTGCGATGCCCAGCACACCGATGCCGCCGGCGAGGCGGTCGATGAAATTCCCTCGATTCAGCGCCGCCACGACACCCAACGGAATGCCGACCGCCATCGCCATCAGCAGCGCCCAGGGAATGATGGCGAGCGTGTTGGGAAGCCGATCGAAGAATGCATCAACCGCCGGCTGGCGCATGCGGATCGACATGCCCAGATCGCCGCGGAAGGCGTTGGTGATGAAGATGACGAACTGCTCATACAGCGATCCGTCCAGACCCAATGCCTGGATCATCGCCTGACGGTCCTCGGCCGTTGCTTCCTCGGGCAGCATAAGGTCAACCGGATTGCCGGTTAGCCGCCCAAGAAAGAAGACGATCGTTGCGACCATGAACAGCAGGACCAGTCCCTGCAGAAGGCGATGGACGATATAGCGCTGCATCGATGGCTACTTCGGCCAGGCCGCCTGATCGGCACGGGGGATTCGTTCGAACACATCGCCGAGTTCGTGGCGGCCTGGGATGGTCTTGAACGCACCCACCAACTTCTTGTTTACGGCATAGTAACCCATGCCCTCGATGATCGGCACCGCGACCCAGCTTTCCGCGATCAGCTTGACCATCGCGTCGGTTAGTTCCGTCCGCTTCTTCGGATCGCGTTCATCCAGCAGCGCCGTATGGACGCGGGTATATTCCTTGCAGGTCGCATCGCAGTTCTTCGTGTCCCCGAGAAGCTTCTGCTCGCTTTCGGGAGCGAACGCGGCGTTGTAGCGCCATTGCAGATCAGGTCGGCCGACGGTGCGATACATCGACACGGCGCCGATCAGTTGCGTCTGCTCCCCACGCGACAGCGGCGCGAATGAGCCCCATTCATAGTGCTTGAGGTTCACCTTCAGGCCGACCTTGGTCCACATGTCGGCGATCGCCGTGCCGATATCGACCATGAACTGTGTGCCGGGCAGGGCAGTGTTGGCGAAGGTCAACGGGAAGCCGTTGGGATAGCCCTCCTCGGCCAGGATCTTCTTCGCCATCACGGGGTCGTAGCGGTAGGCCTGCTTCGACCATTTCTCCCAATGATCGGCGCTGTAGTATTCGGTGTAACCAAATGCCGCGAACGGGTGCGGCATCTGTGCCTTGCCGTTCATCACATGATCGATGATCTGCTGTCGGTCGATCGCCAGGGACAACGCCTCCCGCACGCGCGCCTTCGCGATCGGGTTGTCCTTCATCTCGGGCTTGTACCAACCCCAGAACTGATACAGCGCCTGCATCGTGCCAGGTACCGACAGGACTTCCAGGCCGGCCTTGCTCGCACTCAACATCGTTTCGGGGCCGATGGAGGCGATCCCGGCTTCTCCGGTCTGCACCATCGCGACGCGCGTGCTTTCCTCCGGCACCAGCAGGATGGTCAGGTTCTTGAACTTCGGCGTGCCGCGGACATGCGCCCAGTTGATTGCCTCAAACTCCATCCGGTCGCCCTTGACGTTCTTCAGGAATTTCCAGGGACCGCTGCCGACTGGCTTGCGACGGAACTCCTCCTCTCCCACCTTCTCGATATACGCCTTCGGCATCACCGCCCCTTCAGGCGCAACTGCTCGGCTGAGCGTCGGAGGCAGCCCGATCTGCGGTGTGTTGGTGTTGATACGCACCGTCAGGTCATCGATGATATCAATGCTTTTGAACGTGCGGCGCATCGTCGCGCCGGATGCGGCCAATGATCCCGGCCCCATTTGACGTTCCAGGCTGAACTTGACATCCGCGGCCGTCAGCGGATCGCCGTTGTGGAATTTCTGCCCCGGTCGCAGCTTGAAGGTCCATGACAGGCCATCGGGGGCGAGTTCCCAGGAGTCCGCGACACCCGGGCCGATGCCGCCTTTTTCAAGGTTGAAGCCCACCAGCGAGTCATACATGACGGCCTGATAGACGGCGTTGCCTGGTCGGGCTTCCAGGATCGGGTCAAGCGTCTGGGCCGCGAGGGATTCAACGGCGAAGACCAACGTGCCCTTCTGGTCCTGTGCCACTGCCGGCCAGGCGACAGACAGCACGAGCGCAAGCGCGGTTACGCAAGCCCTTGGCAGGACAGAGCATCCCATTGATGCCTCCCATGTTTTTTGTTTGGTCGGACGTTCAACCGGATCGTAGGCAGGTTTTTTCGCCCATGCCAATAGGCACCAGCGCCGAGCAGACGACACACCGAGCCCGGCGCAACAAAAAGCCGCGGGACCCAGGGGATCCCGCGGCGATTGGAAGTCCCATCGTTACCGGTTCATCATGACCGGCAGATTGGCGTTTTCCAGCACATGCCGCGTCACGCCGCCCAGGATCAACTGGCGCAGGCGGGAGTGCGAGTAGGCGCCCATCGACAGCAGGTCGCAGCCGAACTCATGCGCCGCGGCCAGCAGTCCAGCGCCCACAGAACCGTTGGCTGAACGGAACATCACGATCTCGGCATGCACGCCGTGCAGTGACAGGTACGCGGCCAGGTCCGGGGCGCCCGGGCCGCGCCGCTGGTACCCCTCGGCCGAGAGGATGCACACGCCCTCGGCGCGCTGCATCCAGGGCAGGGCGGCCAGGACCGAGGACGCCGATTCCGCCGTCCCGTTCCAGGCCACGCAGACGCGGGAGCCGATGCTGGCGGTCGCGCGGTGCGGCGCGATCAGCACCGGCCGCCCGGAGTCGAACAGAACCGCGTGCAGCGCGTCGGAGGAGGACACGTCCTCCCCGGACTCCGGATGCGGAACGATCGTCAGGTCGGCCAGACGCGCCTGTTGGGCGACGATATCTTCCTCTCGCCCGGTGACGGCGGCGAAGCTGGCGGTCGGGTGATCGATTCCGCCGCGCGCTTCCGCGACCGTCACGCCGTGCTCGCCCACGAAACGTTCGAACATCGCGCGCACGGCATGGGCGCGCTGGCTGCTCTCCTTCTCGGTGGCGGACATCATTTCCTCGATCATCGCCCCGGACAGGCCTTCGCCGGCCAGCGGCGCCACGTCGCGGCTGTCGACCCGGACATGCAGGGCGGTGACGTGCGCGTTCCAGCGGCGCGCCACCATCAGGGCCGTTGTCATCGCGGCCTCCCCGGCGGCGGTTCCGGTCAGCGGAAGAAGCACTTTACGGATGGCCATGGTCGCCTCCTTTCGGGTGAGTCATATCCTGGCACGCAAGGCAGGTTTGCGTCTATGTCAATGCAACGTAAGGTCGCAGGGCCTCGGTTGCCAGATGCCGCGCGCGTGTTGCGTCGCTGGCGTCGATCGGCACCCAGTCGCCGGCGCCCGGGTCGTGGCGCGCGGCGGATCGGACCACGTCGACCGTGGCGTCGGATGCATCGCCGGTCCGCGCAGCGACCCGCGCTTCAAGCGCCGGAAGGGGCGCTTCCAGCCACAGTCCCACGAATCCAACCCCCGCGCGCCTCGCCGAGTCCTCGATCAGGGCGCGGTGGTCCGGGTCCATGAAGGTCGCGTCGGCGATGGCGGCGTGGCCGGATGACGCGGTTCGATACGCGAGGTCCGCGAGTTCGGAGAAGACCCGCGCGCTGACCTCAGGCTTGTACGCCGCGGGCGGCAACCGTTCCTCGGGCGCCACACCGCACAGCCGCTTGCGGATTTCATCGCTGCGCAGGACCACGGCGCCGGGCGTGGCGCCAAGGCCGGGGGCCAGAGCGCGGGCCAGGGTCGTTTTCCCGGTGCCGGGCAATCCGCCCACGGCGACGATCAAGGGCCGCACGGGCCGCAGATACTCATGCGCGCGGGCCAGGTAGCGCGAGGCGTCCGCCGTCTTCTCGGACCGTGCCGCCACATGCGCCCGGATCAGCGCGCGGGAGGACAGGAAAGGCGGCAGCCCCCGTGTCAGGTCGGCATCGCCCGTCCGCCCGATATAGCGGCTGAGCACCCGGTTCGCCGCCGCCCGGTCGGCACGGAAATCCAGGTCCATCAACAGGAACGCCAGATCATAGCCGAGGTCGATGGTCGCCAGGTCCTCATCGAACTCCAGCGCGTCGAACGGCACCGGGCGCCCCTGCCACAGGCACAGATTGCCCAGATGCAGGTCGCCATGGGCGCGCCGGATGAACCCGCCGACGGTGCGTGCCGTCAGCCAGTCGGACCGGTCGGCCAGGGCGCCGAGCATGGCGGCTTCCCACTGGTCGACCTCGGAGGGGGGCAGCCCCGCCTCCCGCGCCGCGCGGGCGTTGCCGGCGATGACCCGGGGCATGTCGGATCGCAACTCCGGCCGCCGGGGCAGGGCGGCATGCAGGGCCGCGACCGCATCGGCCAGCCCATCGAGCAGGGCAGGGGTCAGCCTCCCCTCGGCTGCGATCACGTCCATGAAGTCGCGCGCCGGCACCCGCGCCATCCGCAGCACCCAGTCCAGCACCGGCTCATCCGGACCCGAGGCGAAGCCGGCCGATCCATCCGCGTGCCGCGTCACGGCAACGACGTCGCGATACATCCCCGGGGCGTGCGGGCCATTCAGGCTCAGTTCCCGTTCAGCGAAGCGGCGCCGGTCCTCCAGCCGGGAGAAGTCGAGGAACGAAAGCCGCACGGCCTTCTTCAGCTTCCAGACCGTGTCGGCGCCCAGGTAGACCAGGGAGATATGCGTCTCGATCGGGTCCGCGCCGGCGAGGCCCCGCAGGAACGCCGCGACCTCGGCTTGTTCGGACACGGCGCTCAGGGGAACAACTTGCCGGTCGTCCATCCGCCCCCGGCGGCGGGGGTGTAGATGGTGCGGTCATGCAGGCGGAACGGCATGTTCTGCCAGAACTCGAACCGCGCCGGCAGCAGCCGGTAGCCGCCCCAATAGGGCGGGCGAGGGATCACGTCGCCGGGATAGGTTTTCTCGAATTCCGCGAGGCGCTGTTCCAGGTCGGCCCGCTTCGCCAGGGGGCGAGACTGCTCCGACGCCCAGGCGCCCAGGCGGGATATGCGCGGCCTGGTGGCGTAGTAGGCGTCCGATTCGGCGTCGGTCACGTGTTCGATCGTGCCCTCGATGCGGATCTGGCGGGCGAGGGACTTCCAGAAGAACAGCAGGCTGGCGCGGGCATTCGCCCCCATCTCTCCGGCCTTGCGGCTTTCCTTGTTGGTGAAGAACACGAAGCCCCTGGCATCCGCGCCCTTCAGCAGCACGATCCGCGCCGCGGGATATCCATCCGGCGTTGTCGTGGCCAACGTCATCGCGTTCGCCTCGGCTTCCTGCTCCGCGGCCTCGGCCATCCAGGCGGCAAAGTAGGCGAAGGGATCGGCGGGCGGGTTGGCGAGATCGGGCATCGGCGGAGTCCCCAGGAAATGGCATGTGTGCCTCTGCGGCGGACATTGCCGCTTCCGTCAGGCGGAGCCAAGTGACCAACCGGTTTCTGTCCCTCTTGCCGGGCCGCCTGTGCCTGTGTCACGAGGGCGGAAGAAGATGGCGTCGGACCGCCGAGAACGAGGACCACCATGGCCGAAAGCCCCCCCAGTTCCCTGCCCGTCAAGGGATCACTCATGCAAGGCAAGCGCGGCCTGATCATGGGCGTCGCGAATGACCGGTCGCTGGCATGGGGCATCGCCGCCGCCTGCGCCGCGCAGGGGGCCGAACTTGCCTTCACCTATCAGGGAGAAGCGCTGGAAAAGCGGGTGCGCCCGCTCGCGTCCTCGATCGGCTCTGACCTGCTGTTTCCCTGCGACGTCTCCGATGAGGCGAGCATTGATACGGCGTTCGAGCAGTTGCGCGGCACCTGGGACCAGCTTGATTTCATGGTCCATGCGATCGGGTTCGCCGACAAGAACTTCCTGCGCGGGCGCTATCTGGATACGCCGCGGTCGGTGTTCCTCCAGGCGCTCGATATCTCCTGCTACTCCTTCACCGCGGTCGGGCGGCGCGCGGCCGCGATGATGAAGCCGGGCGGCAGCCTGCTGACCCTGACCTATCTCGGCGCCGAGAAATGGGTGCCCCACTACAACGTCATGGGCGTGGCCAAGGCGGCGCTGGAGGCATCGGTGCGCTACATGGCCGCCGACCTCGGCGAAGACGGCATCCGGGTGAACGCCATCAGCGCCGGCCCGATCCGCACGCTCGCGGCCTCCGGCATCGGTGATTTCCGCTACATCCTGCGCTGGAATCAGTTGAACGCTCCGATGCAGCGCAACGTCACGATCGATGAGGTCGGCGGCGCCGGCCTGTACCTGCTGTCCGACCTGTCCCAGGGCGTGACCGGAGAGGTCCACCACGTCGATTGCGGCTACCACATCGTCGGCATGAAGAACCCGAACGCGCCCGATATCGCGATCGTCGAGTCGTGAAGGGCCGCGTCGCTTCATGAGCCACAACAGCTTCGGTCATCTGTTCCGCTTCACCACCTGGGGGGAGAGCCACGGCCCCGCGATCGGCTGCGTCGTCGATGGCTGCCCGCCCGGCCTGTCCTTGACCGAGGCGGATATCCAACCCTGGCTCGATCGTCGCCGTCCTGGCCAGTCCAAGTTCACGACCCAGCGGCAGGAGCCTGACCAGGTCCGCATCCTGTCCGGCGTGTTCGAGGGGCTGACCACCGGCACCGCGATCGGGATGATGATCGAGAACACCGACCAGCGATCCCGCGACTATGCCGCGATCTCCCAGCAGTTCCGGCCAGGCCATGCCGACCTGACCTATGATCTGAAATACGGCGTGCGCGACTATCGCGGCGGCGGGCGGTCCTCGGCGCGGGAAACCGCGATGCGCGTCGCCGCCGGGGCCGTCGCTCGCAAGGTGCTGGGACCCGACATCCGCATCCGCGGGGCGCTGGTCCAGATCGGTCCGCACCGGATCGACCGGTCCCGCTGGGAGTGGGACGCGATGGACGACAACCCCTTCTTCTGCCCCGACCCGGTTATGGCGGCCGAGTGGGAGCCCTATGTCGCCGCCGTCCGTAAGGCCGGATCATCCGTCGGCGCGGTGATCGAGATCGTGGCGGAGGGCGTGCCCCCCGGCCTCGGCGCGCCGATCTACGGCAAGCTCGATTCGGACATCGCCGCCGCCCTGATGTCGATCAACGCGGTCAAGGGCGTGGAGATCGGGGACGGCTTCGCCTCCGCTGAACTTCAGGGGGAAGACAACGCCGACGAGATGCGGATGCGCCCCGATGGCGGCGTCGATTTCCTGTCGAACCACGCCGGCGGCGTCCTGGGCGGGATTTCCACCAGCCAGCCCATCGTGGCGCGGTTCGCGGTCAAGCCCACCAGCTCGATCCTGACGCCGAAGCGGTCAGTCGACCGGACCGGGCACGACATCGATGTCAGCACCAAGGGGCGCCACGACCCCTGCGTCGGCATCCGCGCGGTCCCGGTCGGGGAAGCGATGGTGGCCTGCGTGCTGGCCGACCACCTGATGCGCCACCGCGCGCAGGTGCCCGACGCGCCTACACACATCCGTCTGCCACGCAACTGAGCCAGCGTCCCGGGCCGAATGTGATGGTTGGAACGATGCGTTTCTGATAGGATCACGGCCCGGAGGGTTCCGCGTTCCGGACCCCGAGCGGAAGGTCCGGACCGTGGTCGATTTCGCCGATGCCGCCTATTTCTACGCCCGGTTTTTCTTGGCTCTGGTAACCGGAATCAGCGCTGTGTTCACGCTGCGCTATGGTCTGGAAATGCATGGACATGCCGGCCGCCGGACCATGGCGTTCGCCGGCGCGGGGTTGCTGGCCGTCGATGTCGTGCTGTCCAGCTATGACGCCGTCTACAACGGCTTCCTGACCCCTGGCACGCCGATCGCCCTGATCAACTGGCTCTGGCTGTTCGGCTTCGACCTGCTGCTGCCGATCTGGGCCTTCCTGTTGCTGCACACCCAACGGCAGCGTGACGCGGGAGAGGCGGAACTGGCGCGCCTGGCCGTCACCGACCAGCTGACCGGCGTGCTGAACCGGCGCGGTTTCCTCGACCAGGCCCATGCCGTCATCGCCCGCGCGCGCAGAAGCAATGAGCCCGTCGCCGTCGCGATGCTGGATATCGACCGCTTCAAGACGATCAACGACGGGTTCGGACATGATGCCGGCGACGAGGTGCTGCGGGGTTTCGCGGCTGAAGCGGCGCGCGGCCTGCGGGCAGGCGATATCCTCGGTCGGTTCGGAGGAGAGGAGTTCGTCGTCCTCCTGCCCGGTGTCGCCGCCGCCGATGCCCTTCCGACGATCGAGCGTCTCCGCAATGATATCCGGGCCGGGGTCCGGCACCCCGCCGGCGGGTCCTCCGCGGTGACCGTCAGCGCCGGTATCGCGTCGCTGCCGGGCAGACGGCCGGCCGATGTCGAACTGATGGAATCCCTGGGCAAGGCCGACGCCGCCCTTTACGAGGCCAAGGAGGCCGGGCGGGATCGGGTCGCGCTCGCCGCCTGACCTCCTGGGCCATCAATAGGACGTCAGGAAGTTCGCCGAAATCGAGGTCCGCTCCAGCAAGGCCCGGAGGGCGGGATTGCTCTCGCTGTTCTCGGCGGTCAGCGTGTCCATGGGCACGAAGAACTCATGCGCATGGGGAAGCTGGTTGCGCGCGAAGCCCTCATAGTGATGGCTCTTCAGACCATACAGCACCCGCATCTCCCGCACCGGGATGCAGACGGCCATCGTGGGCTCGTGCGCGAAGACCCGGGCCGCCTTCCAGCGCGGCGTCGGGTCATCGGGTGTGATGGGCGCCAGCAGCCACTCCACCGGACAGACCGCCAGCAACGAGTGCGTGCTCGGCGCGAACCGGGATCGCTTGTCGAGCAGGTTCTGCAACGTCCCGCAGGCTTCTATCGCCAGGATATCCACATAGGGTTCCGAGAATGACCCGCCGAAATTCAACCACAGCCCGTCCGGCAAGGTGCGAAGCCTGGTGCTGCCCGGCAGCTTCAGGAACGGGTTGCTGATCGAGGAATCATCGGCTGGGCGGCCTCTCAGCCAAGCCTCCCGGCCCTTCCGCGGGCGGATGCCCGGGGGGCGCTGTCCCCAACGCTTCAACCGTCGTTTCACGAGCAAATCCAAAGACTCAGTCGCCCGCACGGGTCCCTCTCTCTCAGTCAGAAACACAACCTACGAGTGTGTTAAACATCGTTAATTCCCTTTTTTGAACCCTACGTTGTGTTTCTGTGGGCGAATCGGCCGGGAAAAGTTATGAATCATGTGAAACATGTCACGCCTTCGGCGGCCCGCGCCGATGTCGAAACAACGATCTGTCAACGAATTGAATGGATTCCGGCGCGTTTCTCATGCGCTGACAGGTTGAGTTATCACAGCTTATCAACAGGCTGTGGATATCGTTATCCACAGGCCGTGGCAGTATGAATTTCACTGAATGAAAATGAAGCGCGGGTATTGACGCGTACTGTTACATTTTGTCAGCCGTCGACGCATTCACGGCCCGGCCGGAGGGCAATAAAAAAGGGCACCCGTATTAACGGGTGCCCAATTTTTGAACCTATCCAATCGGTCGGAGATCAGGCCCGCTTGGTCACCGGGACGTAGTCGCGCGCGCCAGCGCCCGTGTAGATCTGCCGCGGACGGCCGATGCGCTGCTGCGGATCCTCGATCAGTTCCTGCCACTGGCTGATCCAGCCAACCGTCCGCGACACCGCGAACAGGGCGGTGAACATGGAGGTCGGGAAGCCCATCGCCTTGAGGATGATGCCCGAATAGAAATCGACGTTCGGATACAGCTTCCGCTCGACGAAGTACGGGTCGCTCAGCGCGATCTTCTCCAGTTCCATCGCCAGGTCGAGCAGCGGGTCGCCCTTGATGCCGAGTTCACGCAGCACGTCGTGGCAGGCCTTCTGGATGATCTTCGCGCGCGGGTCGTAGTTCTTGTAGACCCGGTGGCCGAAGCCCATCAGCTTGG